>CAZYJF010000046.1:0-9379 GCA_964647715.1 uncultured Sulfurospirillum sp.
TCTTTTAACTGTGTATATGTCTCTTCTCCTACAAGCTCTCTAACGATCTCTAAAGCGAAGCATATTGCAGTTCCAGGTCCCCTTGAAGTGATGATATTTCTATCGACTATGACATTTTGATTGTCAGTGTATTTAGTGATTTCGATATCTGCTTCATATCCAGGGTAGCAGGTAAATCTATCTTTTATCACTCCGGCATTCCCCAAAACAACTGGCGATGCACAGATAGCTCCTACTTTTTTACCCTTTTGGTCAAACTCTGCCAAAATTTTCTTTAAAAGATCACTCTCTTTTAGGTGGATCATATTGTCATGACCTCCTGGAAGCACTACCATATCAAACTCATTTGGATCGACATACTCAAGCCTTGTATTTGCGATCATCGTGATCCCGTTTGCTCCAGTTATCTTCTCATCTTCAAGTGCAGCAGTTACTACCTCTACACCACCTCTTCTAAGAACATCAACGATAGCTACAAACTCAATCTCTTCAAATCCATTACTAACAGGTACCAATACACTTGCCATAATCTTCTCCTTCTATTTTACCTTCTCTAGATACTCACCTTTGGCAGTATCGACTTTGATTATCTCACCCTCAAGTACATGGAAAGGGACTTGCACCACTGCACCACTGTTTAGAGTGGCTGGTTTTTTACCCCCTTGAGAGTCACCCTTGAAGTTTGGTGGAGTCTCTACCACCTCATACTCAGCAGTTGCCGGAGCCTCCACATCGATAGCATTTCCATTGTGAAAGAGTATCTCTACATTCATACCATCAACTAGCCACTTGATAGTATCGCCCACTGCATCGTGAGTCAAACCTATCTGCTCATAATTGTTTGTATCCATAAACTGAAGCATCTCTCCATCATCGTAGAGGAATTGCATAGTCTTTTGCTCTAAGTTCGGTGCTTCACACTTATCTCCTGCATGAAAAGTCTTCTCAACCACCTTTCCATTTAGATAAGACTTGATCTTACATCGCACAAATGCCGCACCTTTTCCTGGCTTTACATGTTGGTACTCCACTATCTTATAAGGCTTACCCTCTAGCTCTATCTTTAATCCTTTCTTTAGATCACCCATTGAATATGTTGCCATTGTTACTCCTAATGAAAATTTAGTAATATTATACGCAAACATGACTAAAAAGAGGATAGATTGAAAACTATTACAATCATAGATACATTTGGATTTTTCTTTAGAAACTACTATGCACTTCCACAGCTAAGGAGCCAAAACGGCTTTCCCACAGGTCTGCTGACTGGTTTTATCAACTTCATCTCATCAATCAGCAAAGAGCATTCTACTGATTATCTACTCTTTGCACTAGATTCTAAAACCAAAGTGGTGAGAAAAGAGATAGACGAAAACTACAAAGCAAACCGCCCTCCTCCACCAGAAGATCTTAAAAAACAGCTTCCTGTTGCTATCGAGTGGATCAAGAAGATGGGCTTTAAACAGCTTGAGATCGAAGGTTATGAAGCAGACGATGTGATAGCTTCAGTAACGAAACTCTCCAAAAAGATGGACTTAAGAGTTAGAATCGTATCTCATGATAAAGATCTCTATCAGTTGATAGACGATTCTATGGTTACTCTTTTTGATCCAATGAAAAAGATAGATATAGATGAGCAAAAGGCATATGAAAAGTTTGGTGTGAAGCCTCATCTAGTTCGTGATTGGTTAGCGATTGTAGGAGATGCCAGTGACAATATCCCCGGAGTCAAAGGAATTGGTGCCAAAGGTGCTAGCAAGCTCTTAAATGAGTTTGGATCACTTGAAGCTATATATGAAAATATCGACAAGATTGGCAATGAAAGAACCAAAAAGCTACTGCTTGAGGGGAAAGAGAGTGCATTTTTAAGCAAGAGGCTTGCTACTTTGTATGATGATTTGATTGATAGTTGTGATCTAGATGAGTGTAAACTGCCACAAAACAACCCTATACTAAATATAGCCGAAGATTTAATCGAATATGATATGACTACCATCTTAAAAAGAGCGAGTATCACATATGAAAATGGTGCAAAAGAGGTACAAAAAGAGCAATTTACTCCGATCTTACTAAACACAAAAGAGAAACTTTTTAATGTGATAGAGAAGATCCCAAAGGGTTCAATCTTGGCATTTGATACAGAGACTACCTCACTTGATAGTAGAGTCGCTAAAATAGTAGGTTTTTCCTTCTGCTATGATGAAAAAGAGGCTTATTATGTGCCAATAGCCCATAACTATCTAGGAGTTGGTGAACAAGTAAGCCTTGATCTTGCAAAAGAGGCTCTAACAAAGCTCTTAGAACACAAAATCGTAGGGCAAAATCTAAAGTATGATTTTAAGATTTTAAAGCACAACCTTGATCTATATCCAATCACAGCATCAGCAGATACGATGATCATCTCTTGGCTTCTTGATTCATCTTTGAGTGCAGGACTTGACAATATGGCAAAGAGATATTTTGGATATGAGATGGTGAAGTTTAAAGATGTAGTCAAAAAGGGAGAAAACTTTGGAGTAGTTGAGCTAAAAACTGCTTGCAAATATGCTAGTGAAGATGCTTGGATGACTCTCAAACTCTATAATTTCTTCCAAGATAAGCTCACTCCTAAGTTAAAAGAGATAGCTCAAGATGTCGAGTATCCGTTTATCAATACACTTATCGATATGGAGGATGAGGGTATTAAGGTTGATATTGAGTTTTTTGAAGGCTTAAAAAAGAAGGCTGATGAGACCATTAGCTCTCTAACTCAGACTATTTATGAGATGGCTGGGACTGAGTTTAACATCAATTCAACCCAACAGTTAGGTCATATACTCTTTGAAAAACTGGGCTTGAAGGCTGGAAAAAAGACTAAAACCGGATACAGTACAAATGAAAAAGTCTTAAATGACCTCATAAACGACCACCCAATCATCCCAAAACTGCTTGAATACAGAGAGATTTACAAGCTAAGATCAACTTATATCAAGCCTCTACTTGATCTTGGATTAAAAGATGAACAACATAGAATCTATACCAACTTTTTACAAACAGGTACTACAACAGGAAGACTCAGCTCAAAAAATCCAAACTTACAAAATATACCAGTAAGAACAGAGCTAGGCAGAGAGATAAGAAGGGGATTTATCGCCAAAGATGCTTATAAACTCATCTCTATCGACTACTCACAGATAGAGCTTAGACTCCTAGCTCACTTTAGCAAAGACTCCACTTTGCTTGAGGCTTTTCAAAATGGCGAAGATATACACTTAAGGACTGCTATTTCGATATTTGGCGAAGAGGAAGCGAAGGAGAAAAGATCGATTGCAAAGAGTATCAACTTTGGACTACTTTATGGGATGGGGAGTAGAAAACTCTCTCAAACCATAGGGGTTAGTGTCGCAGAAGCCAAAAAATATATAGAGAGCTATTTTGCCTCATTCCCAACAGTAAAGAGCTATCTTGAGAGTATCAAAGATGAAGCCAAAAGGGAGAATGCCGTCTATACACTACTTGGAAGAAGAAGAGTCTTTGACTGGGATAGTGCAAATGCCTTTGAAAAGTCAGGTTTTGAAAGGGAGGCTGTAAATACTAAGTTTCAAGGAAGTGCGGCTGATCTCATCAAACTTTCTATGAATAAGATAGATCAAGAGATAGATAGAAGTTACTCATCTATGCTCCTTCAAATCCACGATGAGCTGATCTTTGAAGTAAAAGAGGATAAAGCAGAAGAGTTTGGAGAGTGGGCAAAGAAGATAATGGAAAATATATATCAACTAGATGTTCCTTTGGAGTGTAGTGTATCTATCGGTAACAATTGGGGAGAGTTAAAATAAAGTGTAGAGTAACACTTGACACTAATTGACAAATTTGCTAAACTACTCTCATCCAAAGTGTAAAGGAATACTTTATGCTTTAAAAAGCCAAAGGAATCAATTATGAGTATCAAAATGTCCACACTGACAAAAGAGAGTGGTTTTAGCAAATCTACCATCCTCTACTATGTAAAAGAGGGCTTACTTCCAGAGCCCCAAAAACCAAAACCAAACCTACATCTATATGATGATAGATCGGTTAGGATCTTAGAATTTATCAAATACCTTCAAGATCACTTTCACTACTCCATAGCAGAGATAAAATCGATAATAGAAGATAACAAGATAGACTTTTCAAATGACACAAGCATCATCATCAATTATCTAAGTGCTATGGGTGGAGATGAGAAGAAAAAGAGTATGCAAGAGTTAAAGCAAAAAGCTTTAGAAAACGGTATCGATAAGAGACTCTTTAAAGAGTATAAAGATTGTGCTAAAAAGTTAGCAACGATTGAGTATGAAGTAGCCGCAAAGTTTTTAGAGTCAAACGAAGAGAACCAAGATCACGAACTACAAAAGATACTATTTGATCTAATCTTGGAGTACAAACCCTATATCTTTAACCTTGCAACGATAAAAGAGCATAAAAAAAGAGTAGCAAAAAATCTAAAGGATGAGAAATGATAAAGCATCTAAAAAAAATAAAAGGGGCTATTCCTTATATACTAGTCATCTTTTTCAATGCCATCATCGATCTTGGTGATAAGATACTGCTACAAAATGCCATCTTTAAGCATTATGATGGGACTACCCAGATAGTGCTAACTGCTTTTGTCAATGCACTAATCATCATCCCTGGGATTTTGCTTTTTACTCCATCAGGCTATTTGAGTGATAAATATCCAAAGGCAAAAGTTCTTCACGAAGCTTCCAAAGTGGCATTTGTATTGTCTATATTTACCGTTCTTAGCTACTTTTTTGGACAATTTAAGCTAGCACTCTTTTTGACATTTTTACTAGCAGCACAGTCAGCTATCTTTTTCCCTGCAAAGTATGGACTGATAAAGGAGCTCTTTGGAAAAGAGAGACTACCAGAGGGAAATGGTATAGTTCAAGCCACTACCATCATAGCGATACTGCTTAGTTCACTTATCTTTTCTGTGATCTTTGAACATATGATAAGTGGACATGAAAAGAGTGTAGGAGAGTATCTTCACAGTGTCTGGCCTGCGACTATAATCCTTGTGATCTTAGCCTTTTTTCAAGTTTATTTGACTAAAAAAGTGCCTGTGGTTCAAGAGGGAGATAGTTCGCTAAAGTTAGATAAGAAAAAGTATCTCTCTTTTGGTTACTTAAAGGAGAATTTATCACTAGCTTTTAAAAACAGGGTCATTTCTGAGAGTATCATCGGTCTTGCCTTGTTTTATGGGATTTCACAAGTGATGCTTGCTATATTTGGTGTTCATCTTGAGACTTATGCACATGAGCACAATACCATCGTCGCTCAGGGGATTATGTCACTAGCTGGTCTTGGGATTGCAATCGGTGCGATGCTGACTGCTTATTATTCAAAAGATTATATCGAAACTGGATTGATACCTATTGGGATACTTGGTATCGTAGCATCAATCGTTTTAATCACCACCACTAGCTCTACAACAGCATTAGCTATCGAGTTTTTGGCATTTGGTATATTTGGTGGATTTATTCTGGTGGTTTTAAACTCTCTTATACAGTTTAGATCTAGTGATCATGAATTGGGTCGTATTATGGCTGCTAGTAACTTGGTGCAAAATATCTTTATGTTGATGTTTTTGATTTTGACAGTTGTATGGACTTTGAGCCACTTTGATACAAAAAAGATCTTTTTGATCTTGGCGGCAATTGCTTCTATGTTGCTCTTTTATACACTCATAACGATACCTCAATTTTTGCTAAGGTTTCTTTTTAAGTTTATCGCCCTATTTCGATACAAACTCTCTATTCAAGGAGTTGAAAACTTCCCAAAAGATGGTGCGGCACTTTTGCTTGGAAACCATGTAAGCTGGATCGATTGGATGGTTTTGGCGATTGCGAGTCCTAGAAGAGTGAGCTTTGTCATAGAAAGGAGTATCTATGAGAAGTGGTATCTAAAACCTATATTCAGATTTTTTGGGCTTATCCCTATCTCAAACAAGGCTAGCAAAAGTGCTTTTGATGCGATAAGAGAGAAGTTAAATGAAGGAAAAATCGTAGCTTTGTTTCCTGAGGGAGCCATTAGTAGAAATGGACATTTGGGTGAATTTAAGAAGGGGTATGAGAAGGCTATTGAGGGCTTGGATGTGCCAATCATCCCTTTTTATATCAGAGGTCTTTGGGGAAGTAGATTTTCATATGCTGATAAAAAACAAAAAGAGAATGTCAAAAATAGAACGAGAAATATAGGAGTGATCTTTGGTAAGGCACTTCCTAGCACTACAAAATCCCAAGAGTTAAAACAGAAGATCTTTGAACTTCAAATAGAGTCTTGGGACTCATATGTCAATGCACTTCCACCACTTCCAAATGCATGGCTGGATATGGCAAAGATAGAGGGTGGGAATTTTGCTATCGCAGATGCTACTGGTACTAAGCTTAGTGCTTCAAAATTTGTTGCTGTTGTCAAGAGTTTTGCTGACAAAATAGAACAAATCTCAAAGGGAGAGCAAAATATCGGTATCGTTTTACCTCCATCTGTGGGAGGATCGATAGTCAATATGGCTACCTTGATGCTTGGCAAAACTATAGTAAATCTAAACTATACAGCAAACAAAGTATCGATTGAGCATGCTATAAATGTAGCAAATATCAAAACTATATACACTTCAAAACAGTTTTTGAGCAAGTTAAAGGCAAAGGGATTTGATATAGAGGAGATTTTAAAAGATACAAATCTTATCTTCTTAGAGGACTTAAAAAAAGATATCAAAAAATCGCAAGTGATTAAGAATCTGCTTACATTTAAGCTCCTTCCAGCCTCAATGTTACAAAAGCTATGGGTAAAAGATATAGATCCTAACGATACAGCCGCTATCCTTTTTAGTAGTGGAAGTGAAGGCACACCAAAGGGGATAGAGTTAAATCACAAAAACTTCATGGGGAATATCAGGCAGTTTGGAAATATGCTAAATTTCAAAAAAGATGATGTGATACTCGCTTCTCTTCCTATCTTTCATGTGTTTGGATTAACTGTAACTCTTTTGGCTCCTTTGATCGAGGGAGTACCATTTGTGGCACAACCTGATCCTACTGATGCTCTAGGAGTTGGAAAACTGGTGGCTAAGTATAAAGTGACTCTTTTGTTTGGAACTTCGACATTTTTTAGGATCTATAGCAAAAACAAAAAGTTGTTGCCGATTATGTTTGAGAGTGTGAGATTTGTCATAGGTGGGGCTGAGAAGATCTCAGATGATGTTAGAGAAGCTTTTAAGAAGAAGTTTGGACTAGGTATCCATGAAGCTTATGGGGCGACAGAAGCTACTCCTGGGATCAGTGCAAATCTTCCTGATGTGCTAAATAAAGAATTTTGGACACTTCAAGTGGGTCAAAAGCTAGGAACTGTAGGTATGCCTTTTCCTGGAACTGCCTGTAAGATAGTCGATCCTGATACTTTTGAAGAGCTTCCAAGAGGTGAAGATGGGATGATTATAGTGAGTGGTCCTCAAATCATGAAAGGGTATCTAAATGACATCAAAAAGACAAATGAGGCGATCATCCAAAAAGATGGAAAGAGATGGTACATTACAGGTGATAAAGGGCATATCGATGAGGATGGATTCCTCACTATCGTAGATAGATATTCGAGATTTGCCAAGATTGGTGGGGAGATGATCTCACTTGGGGCTGTGGAAGAGGAGATTAGAAAAATCCTGCCTGAAGATGTTGATATAGTCGCATCAAATGTGCCTGATCCTAAAAAAGGTGAGGCTGTGGTGCTACTCTATCATGGAGATATTGAGGTGGATGAGTTAAAAGAGCTTATTAGAAAATCCAATCTAAACCCTTTGATGATCCCAAGCCACTACTTTAGAGTGGAAGAGATGCCAAAACTAGGAAGTGGTAAGACTGATCTTAAACTTGCCAAAAAGTTAGCCTTAGAGCTTTGTGGTCTGTGATGGTAGATATTCATGCACATCTACTTAGCTCTAAAGTCTCCTTCAATAGAGCCTTTGATAAGTTAGGGCTTTTGCTCTTTGGAGGTAGCTTTGGATTTGACTCAAAGCAGATAAGAGATGATCCTTATCTTGCATATACAGATGCACTAGTACGAAATATCAAGAGTTCAAAATATCTAAAAAAGAGTGTACTTTTTGGAGTCGATGGCAGGATAGACCACTATGGAAATGAGATTCATAGAGATTTGACCGTTTGTGCGACTAATGATGAACTGCTAAATCTCTATCAAAAGCATAGTGAAGTTATCATCCCATTCTTCTCTATCAACCCAAATCGAAAAGATGCACTAGATCTCATAGATAAGTATTATCATCTTGGATTTAGGGGTGCTAAGTTTTTGCAAAACTACTGGGGTATTGATCTAAATCAGAAGAGGTTTATTCCATATTATGATAAGTTGGTCGAGTATGATCTGCCTCTAATCATCCACATAGGAAGTGAGAGTTCTATCCACTCAGACAAAGAGTATGAAGATATATCGATGCTAAACCTTCCACTCCAAAGAGGTGTGAAAGTGATTGCCGCTCATATGGCACTAAGCTACACGATTAAGAGTCTGCCATATGCCTTTTCAAGGAATCCAAGGTATTTTAACAAGGAGTATTTCACACTTTTGAAGATGCTTGAACTTCATCCAAATCTCTATGCTGATCTTTCAGCCATACTCACACCAGTTCGTGCAAAGGTTTTGTGGGATCTATCAAACAGGATTCAAATCCACCACAAGCTACTCTTTGGGACAGATTTCCCCGTGCCTTGGAGTGTGGTTTTTAATACTCACGGAATCTCTTTTAAAAGATCACTGCAACTCTCAAAGGTAAAAAATCACTACGATAGATATATCGAAACTCTATATGAATTTTTCCCAAAGAAAAGTCCGATATTTAGTAATTATGAGAAATTGATAGTGTTACAGAAATAAAAACTTCTATAAAAATGCTAGTAAAAATAGCCTTTGGAGGAAGATTTTTCTGTGGCTGCTTAAAAGGTGGACGATTTAAAACCAAAGCCAAAGGAGCAGCCGTGACAAAAACGATAAACTATGTCAAAAACAATTTTATCGAGGGCTATCAGGAGGAGAGCTTCTGGACATATACCTATCTGTTTGCAGCTTTTATGACAGCGATACTTACGATATCTTATATAAATCAAGATGAGTATTGGATAAGGCTCTCTATAAAAGATGCGACATTTTCAGATATAGCATATGTGGCTTTCATCACCCTCTGTGAAGTGGGAACTGCTATCTTTCTGCCATATATCATCTTTAGTTTTTACTGTGAATTTATGCCTGTGGTAACAAATGATGATAAAGCTTTTTATGCATCAGTAAGCTATGTAGGAGGGATTTTTACTCTACTTGAGGAGATTTTGAGGATTGATTGGGG
>CAZYJF010000047.1:0-9270 GCA_964647715.1 uncultured Sulfurospirillum sp.
TCTGAGAGTTATGTACATAGAATTGGAAGAACAGGAAGAGCTGGTAAAAGTGGAATCGCAATTACTATCTTAACACCTGCTGAGTTTAACTCTCTTAAAAAGATTCAAAAAGATGTCGGAAATGATATGGAATCTTCAGTCATCCCAACTCTAGCAGATGTACAGATGCAAAACAGAGATAAAACACTCTCTAAGATCAAAGCCCAAAAAGAATCAACTTTAGCCAAAGAGATAGTAGAAGAGCTAAGAAGTGAATTTAGTGATGAGCAGATAGCTTTAAAACTAGCCTCTATGCTCTTTAGTGCCAACGATATCCAAGGAAGTGACAGAATCGGTAAGACTCTAAGTGAAGTTGAAAAACTCTTAAAGTTTGCAGATGCAAGTAAAGCAAATGATGGCAGAAGAAGACGAGGTGGTGGAAGAGGAAGATCTAACAACAGAAGAGGTGGCGGCCGAGGTAACTCAAGATCATATAACAAAAATAGAAATTAGGAGGGAAAATGGCAATAGACAAAGTAAATTCATCTGATGAGTTTAAGAGTTTGGTTGAGAGTATCAAAAGTGAGAGTGGATACAAAGAGCCTTTGGCTTTTGGCATCGCAAGAGTCGATAGAGGGCAAAAAAACAGCGATAAGATACTTCAAGCTACCTATCCAATTATCAACTGGGATGAGAACTTTGGCAGTGCTGCTGTTTTTATCAAAGCTTTAGAAGATAGTGGAGTTAAGGTCGATAAGAGTGGCAGTGAGTTTGTAGCACCTCTTAACAAAGAGTTTGTAAGTAACTGTATGAATGCTTTTGCTCCCTATATCGATGAAGCTAATGGCGAGGCTCATAAAAATGTGCAAGTGATTAAACATCTAAATGAACTTTTTCTTTCAGATCATGTAGCTGTGAGTGATTATAAGATCTGCTTTTTGTTTGAAGATAACAAACCAGCAAGTGTAGAGGCTGTATATCTAAAGCTTTATGCTCTTTCACTCTCAAAAGCCAAGCTAAGATCACTCAATCTTGATGGTGCTTTTGGAATACTTGAAAATGTCGCTTGGAGTGGAAATATGCCAATCGAGCTTGAGTGGCTAAGAGAGAACGAGATAAGCTTGAAACTTGACGGGATGTATCCTGAGATTCAATCAATTGATAAATTCCCAAGATTCCTTCAGCACATCATCCCTGCAGATAACACAAGAATTTTAGAATCTAGCAAAGTTAGAATGGGAGCCCAACTACATGCAGGAACCACTGTAATGCCAGGAGCTAGTTATATCAATTTTAATGCAGGAACCACAGGTCCTGTTATGGTAGAAGGTCGAATCAGCTCATCTGCGATTGTAGGAAGTGGGAGTGATGTAGGAGGAGGAGCTAGTATCCTTGGAGTTTTAAGTGGAACTGATGGAAACCCTATCTCAATAGGGCAAAACACACTACTTGGTGCAAACTCAGTTACTGGTATTCCTCTAGGAGATGGATGTATCGTAGATGCTGGTGTTACGATTCTAGCAGGAACAAAAGTGACAATCGATAGTGATGAATTTAAAAAGATAAAAGAGGCAAATCCTTCTTGGGATCATGAAGATACTGATGTTTTCAAAGGTAAAGTCTTGGCTGGATTAAACGGTATTCACTTTAGAGAGGATAGCCTAAGCGGTCAAATAAAAGCTTTTAGAAGCACTAGAGAGGTAAAACTTAACGAGGAACTTCACTAAGCTTGCAAGCAAATGTCTATGAGTTTTTAAAAGAGTCTCCAAAATCTAATCTTCTAATCGTTTCCAATGAAAAGGAGGCGATTAGAGCAGCTGAAGTTGCAAATTTTCTAGGATATGATACCTTTATCTTTTGTGATTTTAGAGCTAATTTTGGAGATGATTTAAACCCTTTTAAAGATGAACTCTTTGATATTCTCTCCTCTCTTAACTCATTTTACCAATCTTCTAGCAAAAAAAAGATTATCATCTCACCAATTAGGTCAGTGCTAAATCCACTTCCCAAAAAAGAACTTCTTTCATCATTTAAACTAAGTTTCGCTGATAATATCAAGCTTGAAGAGTTAAAAGATAAACTCTATTTTTGGGGATATAGCTTCGTTGATATCGTCCAAGAGGAGGGTGAAGTCTCATTTCGTGGAGATATTGTAGATATTTTTAGTAGAGGTGAGAGCAAACCTGTTAGAGTATCACTATTTGATGATGAGATTGAGTCTATTAGATATTTTGAACCTAGTTCTCAAAAATCACAACAAGATGAGCTTGAAGAGATAACTATCCAAGCAGCTTTGTTTTCGCTAAACAAAGAGCAGTTTGAGCAGATTAGCCAAAGAGTTGAAGAGATAGAGAGTGACAGTTTTGTAAAGGATATTAGATCACTTGGACTTTGGGTACTTGAAGATTTGGGAGAGGATTTGCTTGAGAGTTTAAATCCAATCAAAATCTCTTCTCTTACTCAAGATATAAAGGAGATATTTAGCTTTATCGATGATGAGGATAAAAAGCAGAAGCTTTTATCACTTGATCTTATTGAAACAAAGGGCCAATACAAAGATATCGAAGTTGCTGATATCTCTTCATTTATGGAGTTTCATAAAGATAAACAGATAAAAGTTATCGCAAACTCAAAAGCCATTCTCAAACAATATGATCTGCCAAATATCCCATACACTCATATAGAAGCTCCATACATTGTCAATCTTCTTGGAGATGATGAGCTCATACTTTCACTCAATAAAACCCAAAAAGCAAAACGAAGACGAAAAAGTAAGATCGTACTCGATGAGTTAAAGATGGGCGATTATGTAGTGCATGAGAGTTATGGAGTAGGAATTTTTAAAGGTCTTATCAATACCACAGTTCTTGGAACTGTGAGAGATTTTATAGAGATTGTCTATCAAAATGATGAGAAGGTTCTGCTTCCTGTTGAAAATATTGATCTGATTGACAGATACATTGCCGATGGTGGATCACTTGCAGTTGTAGATAGGCTTGGAAAAGGAAGCTTTGCAAAACTAAAGTCCAAAGTAAAAGCAAAACTCTTTGAGATAGCCAAAGATATTGTTGAAATTGCAGCAAAAAGAGAGTTGATTGAAGCTCCTGTTATTAGAAGTGATTTTGAAGATATCGCACTCTTTCAAGCAGGAGCCGGTTTTGAATACACCCAAGATCAGCAAAAGAGTATTCAAGAGATATTTACAGATATGCAAAGCTCTAAAGTGATGGATAGACTGCTTAGCGGAGATGTGGGATTTGGAAAAACCGAAGTTGCGATGAATGCTATTTTTGCGACATATCTTAGCGGCTATCAATCAGCACTTATCGCCCCAACCACACTTTTGGTATCGCAACACTATAAAAGTATAAAAGAGAGGTTAGACAAGTTTGGTCTAAAACTAGCAAAACTAGATCGCTTTACCTCTACTAAAGCGAAAAAAGAGATTTTAAATGGATTAAAAAGTGGAGATATTCATCTATGTATCGGCACTCATGCACTGCTTGGAGTAGAGTTTAAAAATCTTGGACTCTTAATCATCGATGAGGAGCATAAATTTGGAGTCAAGCAAAAAGAGAAACTAAAAGAGCTTAGATCAAATATGCATATCCTCTCTATGTCAGCCACACCAATTCCAAGAAGCCTAAATATGGCACTCTCATCCATCAAACAATACTCTCAGCTTCTTACCCCTCCACTTGAGAGAGAAGATGTCAGAAGCTTTGTCAAAGAGTTTAGCGAGCCACTCTTAAAAGAGGTGATTTTAAGAGAGAAAAGAAGAGGAGGGCAGATATTTTATGTGCATAACCGTATCGCTTCAATTGAGCAGAAAAAAGCACAGATACTAGAAATTTTGCCTGATCTTAAGATCTTAGTCCTTCACTCTAAAATCCCTCCTTCTACTACTGAAAAAGAAGTTTTAGCCTTTGAAGAGGGAAAATACGATCTACTCCTTTCTACATCCATAGTAGAATCAGGTATCCATATGCCAAATGTAAATACCATCATCATAGATGAAGCAGATCGCTTTGGAATGGCAGATCTGCATCAACTTCGAGGCAGAGTAGGGCGAGGAAGTAGGCAAGGATATTGCTACTTTTTTGTAAATGATAAAAACAGTCTAAGCGAAGATGCTAGTAAAAGGCTTCTAGCCCTTGAGTCCAACTCATTTTTGGGAGCTGGATCGGTTTTAGCATATCATGATCTTGAGATTAGAGGTGGAGGAAACCTAGTTGGCGAAGCTCAAAGCGGACATATCAAAGGGATTGGCTATTCTCTCTATCTAAAGATGCTTGAAGATGCTTTGAAAACTTTGATGGAAGGGAATATCCAAAAAGAGGAGCAGGAGAGCAAATGTGAAGTCAAACTCTCTATCAGTGCCTACATCAGCAGTGATCTTATAAACGAAGACAGGCTTAGACTAGAACTCTACAGAAGACTCTCAAAATGCCAAAGTCCAAAAGAGGTCTATGAGATAGAAGAGGAGATGGAAGATAGATTTGGAAAGTTAGACCAATTTACAAAACAGTTTTTAGAGCTAATAATCATCAAAATACTCTCATCCCAAAAGGGTATCAAACTTCTTTCAAACTACAAAGAGAATATCACCATCGAGTATCAAGATGGCAAAAAAGAGTATCTAAAATCAAAAAGTAAAGATGATGATGACATCATAGCTACTGTGCTAAACTTCCTTAGAAAATAACCAAATAAGAGTCAAAGATCAAAGAACGATCTTTAACTCATTTTATTTATAACTATTTTAGCGATGAAACATCAAATATTACCACTTTACCACTTCCGTCATTCATAAAAACTTTTGTATCATCATCCGATTTAGCTATAACACTAGTATAATTTTTTGTCTTAAATGAGTGAATTTTTTTAATATTTGAAAGATCACTAATATCTAGTATCACAAATCCATCTCCATTGCCTGCTACAAATGCTTTAGTCTCATCATTTGATAAGACGACATCTTTTGCTCGACTTGACATATCAAAAGAAGCGATTTTTTTAGGTTCATCAAGTTTACTGACATCAAGAACAACTAAACCATCATCAGTTGCCAAATAAGCTTTTGTTTCATCATTTGAAATTGTCATACCACTTGTCCATGCTACTTTGTCATAAGTACTGATCTTTTTAGGATTTGAAAGATCACTAATATCTAGTATCACCAAACCAAACCTACTATCATTTACAAAAGCTTTTGTTTCATCTTCTGATAGTCTAACATTCACAGCATAACCTGCTGTATCGACTGAACTTAGTCTATTTGGATTACTAGGAAGAGTTGTATCAACAATAATTACTCCGTCTGAGTTATCTGCTATAAAGGCTTTTGTATCATCTTGTGATACAGCGACACTACTTGCAAGTTGTGATGTATTATAAGATCCAAGTTTTGTAGGATTTGTAGGATCACTTATATCAAGAATCACTAATCCATCATATCCATATCCTACAAAAGCTTTCGTTTCATCGCTTGAGAGGCTAATACCCAATGGATAATTTTCAGTTTTAAAAGATCCGATTTTTTTTGCATTTGCAGGGTCACTGATATCAAATACAAGAACTCCATAACCATTTGCTACATAAGCTTTTGTTCCATCTTTTGAAAGGGCAATATCCCACAATACATAACTTTGTGTATCAATAGTTCCTATCTGTTTTACCATCTCTTCTTGAGCTACTCCACCTTCAATGCTGACTAGCTCTGAAGCTCCATCATCATTGATAGCCTTTATGCTAAATGTATGAGTCTCTCCACTATTTAAACAACCTATCTCTACACTTGTCTTGTTTGCTTCAACCGTTGCAAAATGCTCTCCATCTTTATAGACACAAAAAGCTTTTTCTTCAGTTGAGTTGTCTTTCCAAGAAAGTAAGATTTTGTTTTTTGAGATAGTCTCTATCTTTAGATTGCTTGGAGATCCAAGTGGAGATTGTAGAGTTGATTGGTTTTGATCTGCTGTTTGATTTGTATCTTGGATTACTTCTGATGCTCCAAGAGTATTGATAGGTATTGGACTACTTGAACTACTTGATAGATTTGCAAGTTTTACACTATCTGATGAGCTTCCACATCCAGTAAGAAGCAAAGCCAAAGTTGATGATAATAAAATTAAATTTTTCATAATTTTTCTCCTATTGATAATTTAAATTCTTTTACTAAATATCGGATTTTTTTGAATATATTTTATAGCTTTATAGTAAGATTGGCAGTGCTTTATTCATAAATAAAAATTATTTAATTAAATAGATAAATAATAGAATATCTTTTATTTTCTAATTGAAATCCTATATGGTATAATGTTTCATAATATACTAATTTATAGCGAGTTTAATATGGAGAAAAAAAGAGTATCATTAGTTCTAGGAAGTGGTGGGGCTAGAGGTTATGCACATATTGGTGTGATTGAAGAGTTAGAGAAAAATGGCTTTGATATATGTGCAATTAGTGGTTCATCTATGGGAGCACTCATAGGTGGATTTTATGCTTGTGGAAAGCTTCAAGAGTATAAAGAGTGGGTTTTAGCCCTTGATCTAATCGATGTAGCCAAATTGCTTGATTTTACCTTTGCTGGAAATGGATTTATTGAGGGAGAGAAAGTTTTTGAGCAGTTAGGTGCAATGATTGGGGAATTGGATATAGAAGATCTTCCTATCGCTTACACAGCAGTAGCAAGTGATCTTTTAAGACAAAAAGAGGTTTGGCTTCAAAAAGGTCCGCTTATTGATGCAATCAGAGCTTCCATATCGATACCGACTCTTTTTACTCCCAAAGAGATTGAAGGAAGATATTTAGTTGATGGGGGTCTGCTAAATCCCTTGCCAATTGCTCCTACACTATCAATTAGCTGTGATCTTACCATTGCTGTTAGTTTAAATGATCTAAAAAACACTGTGCCAAAGATAGCACTTCCTAAAAAACAAGAAGAGAAAAAATATATATTTGAAGATTGGATAGATGATCTTAAAAGCAAAGCTGTCGAATTAATCGCTAGAGAGAGAAAGAGTGATGTCAAAGATATGGGGGTTTTTGATATTATCGGAAGAAGTATCGACACGATGCAAAATGCGATAGAAGAGTGTAAGATGAGTGGATATACTCCTGATCTGCTTATTGGTGTGCCAAAGGAGAGTTGTGGATTTTATGAATTTCACAGAGCCTATGAGCTTATAGAGATAGGAAGACATCTAACAAAAGTTGCCATTAAAGATTTAAATAGCAAATAAGCACCGCTTTGATAAGATAATAAAAATATAGGAGTCTAAATGAAATTACTAAAGAAGTTCTCAATTGTTCTAGTAGCTTTGGCAATCAGTTCATCACCCTTATTGGCTAAAAAGGTAAAGTGGAAATTAGCCGCTACTTGGCCTTCAACTCTAAAACCACTCATCTCACCACCTCAAAGAGTTGCACAGATGGTAAAAGAGATGAGCAAAGGTAAATTTATCATCAAAGTTGAGGGTAAAGAGAAGCATAAAGCCCCACTTGGAATACTCGATATGGTCAAAAATGGTGCTTATCAGATGGGACATAGCTCCTCTTACTACTGGAAAGGTAAAGATATCAACACCATTTGGTTTACAAGTGTCCCCTTTGGTATGACTCCATCAGAGCAGTATTCATGGTTTTACTATGGAAACGGTATGAAGTATATGAATGAGGTTTATGAGAAGTTCAAAGTCCTCTCATATCCAGGAGGAAATACAGGAAACCAGATGGGTGGATGGTTTAAAAAAGAGATAAAAAGTGTAGCCGATCTCAAAGGGCTTAAGATGAGAATTCCAGGACTTGCAGGTGAAGTGATGGCAAGACTAGGAGTTAGTGTGACAAATATCCCAGCAGGCGAGCTTTATACATCACTAGATCGTGGAGTCATTGATGCACTTGAGTGGGTGGGTCCTGGGATGGATATCAAGATGGGCTTTCACAAAGTGGCTCCATACTACTACACCGGATGGCATGAACCGGGATCTGAGATGCAGTTTTTAGTGAATAAAAGAGCTTTTAAAAAACTTCCTGATAACTTCAAAGCGATGTTAGTAACTGCTATGAAAGCAGCAGCTATGGATATGTATATAGAGAATTTTGCTATGAGTGTAGATGCTTGGCAGAAGATGAAAAAAGATTATCCAAACATCAAAGTAAAAACTTTTCCAAAGCCTGTAATTGAAGCTTTAAAGAAGGCTTCAGATGAAGTCTATAGTGATTATGCAAAGAAGAATCCAAAATTTAAAGAGATCTATAACGACTATTTTTCATATATGAAAAAAGCAAGAGAGTGGACGCAGATGATGCAAGGAAGCTATCTAAATCTTTTGAAGTAGGTGAAAATTGTTAAAAACTATTGAGAAGGTACTTGGATTTTTTATCGATATTGTAGGGTTTTTAACCTCCATATTGTTGATACTTTTGATTTTAAATGTAGCATATGATGTTGTGATGCGATATGCATTTCATCAAAGCTCAATTGCTATGCAAGAGATGGAGTGGCATCTATTTTCTGTGATGATGCTCTTTGGAATGGGTGTGGCACTCAAAGATGAAGCACATGTGAGAGTTGATTTTTTGTATGATAGATTCTCGCCAAAAACTAAAGCAATTATTAATATCTTTGGAACTTTATTCTTTTTAATACCTCTATCACTCTTAATCATATATGGTTCATACGATTTTGTGATGGATGCTTATGATACAAATGAAATAAGCGACGACCCAGGTGGTTTGACTCACAGATGGGTAATCAAAGCTATGATTCCACTATCATTTGTCTTTTTATTAATCTGCGCTTTTTACTATCTCATTCGACAAATTAGGATCTTAAAGGGAGAGGAACTACCACAACAGTCCAAGATGGAGGATATGGTTTGATAGGGATCTATATGTTTTTTGCAGCACTTTTTGTGCTGATTATCGGCTATCCTGTTGCTTTTAGTTTTGGAGCGGTTTCTATTATCTTTGGAGCCTTGGCTGCGTGGCAGGAAGTGATGGTTGATGGTGGAGTTATCGCAGATTTTTACGAAGAGTTTTTATCGATGTTTTCGATGATGCCATTTCGTATATACTCTATCATGACAAATAAGATCTTAATGGCAGTACCTCTCTTTATCTTTATGGGAATAGTACTTCAAAAAAGTGACCTTGCAAAAAAGATGCTCACATCAATCGGAACGATGTTTGGTAAAGTGCGAGGAGGACTCGCTGTCTCTACTATGCTAATAGGGGCACTTTTAGCAGCTTCAACTGGGGTTGTGGGAGCTAGCGTGGTAGCGATGGGT
>CAZYJF010000048.1:0-9001 GCA_964647715.1 uncultured Sulfurospirillum sp.
CCTTACGGCACTACCCCCTCAAGATAGCGTGTCTACCAGTTCCACCACGATCGCTTACAAAAAATTTTGTAGAGAGTTTCCATAAACTATTTCTTAGAGGACAAATCCTCCCGTTGGTCTGAGCCTCACGAAACAGTTTATGGAAACTCTTTTAAGTTCAATTGCAAGATCGAACAAAATGTCCGATCTTATTCAAGGCTAACTATCCAAGAAATGGATTAGCATATAGAGCAATCAATGCAATAACAAGTGCATAAATTACCTGTGCCTCGATCATCGCTAGAGCGATGAACATTGTAGTCATTAGCTTACCACCAAGACCTGGGTTTCTTGCAGTTCCTGCGATTGTAGCCGCAGCAGTATGACCCATACCGATAGCTCCACCAAGAGCAGCAAGTCCAAGACCAACACCAGCAGCAACAACAGAGTAAGCTTTAATCATATCGCTTCCTGAACCATCACTTGCAAATGCAGCAGTAGCAAGAGCAAGCATCAAAAATAGAATCTTCTTCATTGAAGTTCTCCTTATAAAGTATTTGTTTTTCAAAGTCCGTTCGGCTTGCGTATCCCTACTTATCACTTTGAAGGGGAGATTTTACCAAAAATCTTATTAAATTAAACTTTTTCGATAAAACCAAGCTCTATCTTGTTACCATTAACTCCAAGGATCTTTACTTTTATCTTTTCTCCTATTGAGAGGATATCTGTAACTTTATCAACTCTTTCATCTGAGAGTTTTGAGATATGAAGTAGTCCATCAATATTTCCTGGAAGTTCGACAAAAGCCCCAAAATCAACTATTCGCTTCACTTCTGCATCAAAGACTTGACCCTCTTTAAATTCAGGCATAGGTTTTGTATTTCTTCTATCACTGCTTTTTGAAGCTAGCTCTTTGACAAACTCGGCTGCTTCGCTGACACTCACATCATCACTTCCTTCAATCTTTACAACTCCATTGTCTCTGTCAAGATCGATTTTTACTCCATACTTTTGGGTTATCTCTTTGATATTTTTACCACCCTGCCCTATGATAGCACCAAAAGTAGAACTATCAAGTTCAAAACTTAAAATCGATGGAAGTGCACTAGAATTTAGCACAATAGACTCACTGGCATTTTCCATAATGCTTAGGATGTGATCTAAACCTTCTCTAGCTTGATCTAATGCCTCTTTTAAGATCTCTTTACTCACACCTCCAAGCTTGATATCCATTTGGAGTGCAGTTATTCCATTTTTGCTTCCTGCAATCTTAAAATCCATATCGCCATCATGATCTTCAAGTCCCATGATATCAGTAAGAATTGCATATCTGTCATCTTCTAAAACCAATCCCATAGCAATTCCTGCAACTAAGCTCTTTACATCTACTCCAGCAGCTTTTAGAGCCATAGATCCTCCACATACTGTTGCCATTGAAGATGATCCGTTTGATTCAAGTATCTCTGATACCAATCTAATAGTCTGACTTTTTGGCAATCTAATTGAAGGCTCTAAAGCTCTTTTTGCTAGATTTCCATGTCCTAACTCTCTTCTTCCTGGTGGCTTAAGAGGTGATGCTTCCCCTACTGAGAATCCTGGAAAGTTGTAGTGAACCATAAAGTTTTCATATTGAGTCTCTTTTGAAGTGAGTAGATCATAACTTTGAGCATCTTTGCTATCTCCAAGGGTTAGTGCTACAAGAGCTTGGGTTTGACCCCTTGTAAAGAGGCATGAACTATGCACTGATGGGAGGATGTTTGTCTCTATGGAGATTGGCCTAACATCTTTTAAGCCTCTTCCGTCTGCTCTTTTTTTCTCATTTAAGATCATATCTCTTACTATCTCTTTTTTTACATCTGCTAGTGCATTGCTTACATCTTCTACTGTCCAATTTTCATTTTCAATTGAGAGTTTTTTTGCTATTTTTTTAAGCTCTGTTGCTCTTTCTGATTTTGCCATATTGTTGATAGCACTATATACTTCATCGATATAAGTACTTTTTATCAATTGGACTATTTCATCATTGATAGAACTTTGTTCAATCTGCAGAGAACTTTGAGGTTTTTGATGTTCTTGTAGCTTTGATTTTATAGTAGTGCTAAGATTTTCAATGGCTTTGTTTGCAAAATCAAGTGCTTGAAGAGTCTCGTTAGAAGTTAATTCACTAAGGCTCTCATCTTTGGCATTGACCTTCATCTCAATCATCAATAGGTCACTTCCAATTCCAGATACCAGAAGATCTAAAGAGCCATTTTTTAATTCATCTTGAGTGGGATTTAGGATAAACTCTTCATCATTTCTACCGACTCTTACGGCACTTAAGACTCTATCAATAGGAAGATCAGAAAGGTATAGTGCAGCAGAAGCGGCATTTACTGCTAGAGTTTGCAAATCTACCTCTTCATCAGCACTTAATACCAAGACTGTAATTTGTGTAGGATATCTATATCCATCAGGGAAGAGTGGTCTTAGACTTCTATCTATGATCCTTGAAGTGAGAGTTTCAAAATCACTAGGTCTTGCCTCTCTTTTTATATAACCTCCGGGGATTTTGGCAACTGCATATGCTTTTTCTACATACTGCACAGTCAAAGGTAAAAAATCCTCTTCAACTATCTCATCATCATAAGCAACAGTTGCTAAAATAACGGCATTTTTTTCTCTAAGCAGTACTGAACCACTGGCTTGTTTTGCAACCTTGTCAATCTCAAATATCAATGATTGATTATTAAAATTTACCTCTACATTTTTACTCACTAACTCTCCTTCTTATTTGGCATAAAACACTTACTATGACCTAAAAATCGTATAAGCTCTTTGCCGTTTATTTTTTCTAACTCTTTGTAATAATATTCTGTCGATATGAAATGAACTCTTTTATAAACTGTGTATATATCATCCACTTTTAATTCGATTTGATGATAAAGATCATCTGCTATGATTGGAGTAGCCACTGATACTTTACTAGCTTCTAAATTCAATATTGACTTTATAGCACACATCGTACTAAGTCCTGTTTCACACCCTTCATCTACCAAAAGTACTGATCTTCCCCTTAGATCTACTAAATCCAAACCTTTTCTATATTTGTTATTCCAATAAACAATCTTCTCTTCATATAGTCTCTTTGCTTCTTCATAGATATAATCTTTCTCAATACCAAAAGAGTTTATCAAGGCATCATGCATGACTATATCTTGACTATGACTAACCATAGCGATCTCACACTCATCATTTTTTGGAGCAACTATAGGAGAGATGAAGAAAAGATCAAAATTCATCTCTAATTTTTCACATATATATGAGCATACCCTAGCGCCTCCTCTTGAGAGTGCTAGAAGAATCCAATCCTCTTTTTTGATTAACTCAACAGGAAGCTCTTCTAAAAGCCTTTGTGCAGCTTCAAATCTATCTTCAAAAAGATATTCGTTAGAATCTAAATCTTTTGACATGTCCACTCTTTGGGAATTGATTACTGATCTCCTCTTCATCAAATTTGAAGCGATAGTTGTCTATATACTTTTTCAGTATCTCATATGCTTCATTTATCGCTCTTATATTACTATCTTTTTGATTAACATCTTTATTAAGATCACTGTGGTTTGCTTTTACAAGCTCTAAATATCTCTTTCTAATCTCATTTTTATTTACAAGGGGAGGTAAACCCAAAGTTTTTAAAGATTTTTGAATTAACTCATACTCTTGTGACACTACTTTGTAAATGCTCCTAATCCTTGGGAGATAATTAAAGTCTTTAGATCATTATCATAGAATCTAACTCCCATTCCAACAAAGGCATTCTTTGCATTCTCATTTAAAAAGTTATCATATCCTGCATAGATATCAAGATGTTTTAGTATCGTATATCTTGCAGTCACTTTTGCATGAGCATTCTCACCTCGAACATCATTTTGTGCATTCATATCATATAGTTCTGCTGATGTTTTTAACTGTTTATTTAGAAGATAGTAGTCTATTCCTGCTCCAAAGGTATTTTCGATGAGTCCACCTCTTAGTGTTACATCATCTAAGTTTTTTGCAATTTGTGCAGAGATTAGTAACTTCGTCTTCTCATGTTTTGAAGGTGGTATAAAGTGGCCATTTTCATCCAATTTTGTGTAATCATCCATGCCATTGACTTCAAAAATATAACTTTTTGTGTTGCTTGGTTGATAATTTAGTGATAGATATCCTTTGACATATTGGTCATCGCTCATAGCTTCACCATGCATCGCAACTTCAAGCTGAACTTTATCCACAGCTCCCAAAATTTTATTCATTTTATTGAAGGCATCCTCTCCTTTGTTGAAAAAATTACTAGCAGATGTTAGTGATCTATTAATTGGTGAGTTTTTATCTTTTATGAGTTCTTCAAGATCAGTGGCGATTTTGGCATATCTATCAGCCAAGATTGGAGTTTTTGCTCTTATAATTTGACTGGTATATTTTAAATCTTTTATCAGCATATCTATATTTTGCATGATCTTTGGAAGTTTAGAGTTTATGATAGTTGCAGTTTTTGAAAATTTATCGCTTGTATTTGATAAAGATTCAGCCATTTGATTGAAATGATCTACTGCTTGGTTTAATCTTCCTAACTTTGTAAATTCTCTTAAGTCATTTGTAATTTGGTCAATATTTGCAAATGAATTTTTCAAATGCTCTTTTACCTTATCATCCATCACATCTTTTAAATCTCTTACAAAATCTTTAAATTCATTGGCAGCTTTTGTCATAGCATCACTTGCTTCATTTATGGTAGCTAGGGGTGTACCTGATTGTATATAATCTTTGTCTTTTAGAGTATCACTACTTTTTCCCACTCTAATACCTAGATATTTTCCTCCTAGTAGTGACTCTTGAACAGGAACTATTTTGGAATCTTTTGGGAGTTTGATATCTTTGTTGATAAATAGATCCATTTTTACTTTATCGCCTTCAATTTGAAGATCTTTTACATAACCTACATCAATACCGTTTGCTTTTACTTTTGAATTTTTCTCAAGACCTGCTGCATTTTCTATTTTTGTGTAGATGGTATATCCATCTTTTGAGAAATTTTTAAAGCTATTTACCTGTGTAGTTAAAAAAAAGAGAAACAGTAAAGACAAGAAGACAAATAGACCAACTTTTGCTTCATTTTTCATCTTGTTTCCTTATCAGTTTTGCTAACTTTTTTATCAAAATCATTCTCTAAATCACTCTCTTTGTTGTACTCATATTTTACTCCACCAAATGGATAAAATCTAACAAAGAAAAGCACTCCCCTTTTAGTCACAGATTTGGCTCCTTGACTAGTTAGGTTTGGAGTAACACTCTCTTTGTATCTAAACATATAATCCCAACATCTTTTTTTATACTTCCAACCAATACTCCACTCTTTTGTAAACTTATCTTCTAGATCATAATCATATGAAGCAAAGAGTGAATATCTATCATCAACCTTGCCCTCAAGATAACTTGTTATAAAATCACTGTTTTTTTCAAATTCTTTATACTCGTAAGTGTGATTTAGGTTGATGTTGTAACCGTTCTTATTGTAGGATAGTCCTGATTGGATCTTTCTTAATTTATGAAATTTATGGGAATAAAATAGAGTATTATCTAGTTTTAGATACTTTTTTGGGTAGTAGATGATTTGATTTTGAGTATCTCCATATTTGTAAAACATATCATTATCATAATAAGTTTGAATAAATCTATGAAGAAGAAAGTTAAATCCACTCTTGTCATAAAAGTATTGATTTATCTTCAATGAGATATTTTTAATCTCACTGTTAAATGGAATAAAAGGTGCAAAATAACCACTCTTTTTAGTAGAACTAGGTACGACAAAGCTAAGTTGGCTTTGGATGTTGTGGATAAAGTTTTTATAAACTTTACTAAGATCACTAGTTAGAGAAAATTTATGGTAATTGCTGAAGTAACTAGCATCTTTTAAATTCTCTTTTTCATTGCTATAGTGGATTCTTGAGTAGTAAATATTTTCAGATATTTTAAAGCCCAAATACTCATCAAATAGATTAAAATAGTAAGCAATTGGTATATTTACCTCATTTATGAGGGCATTCAGTCCCTCTTTTCTGTAGTTGTTTGTCAATTTATAATCGATTGAATAGAGAAGGTTTTGCAAAAATATCGAGTGGGAATATCTGTGATACTCAAAAGATGGTAGGGTTTGGAGTGTATCTTTATTACTCTTTTTTTCTGTATCTATAAAGTATTTTGCATAAAGTCCAAAATAGTTTATAGAGTTGTGCATGAAGTAGTTGATAGTTGAAGTTGCTAGCTTTGTACTTGCATAGCCATTTTTATGATTTAGATTGACAAAATCTATATCGTTTAGATAGATAGCATCGATAAATAGTGCATCATCATATTTTGAGTCTGAAAACTTACTAAGTTCATTTGATAAGAGTCGTCTGTTTTGATACTTTAAGATCACACCTTTGTGGATTTTGTTTTTAAGGTCGTGTCTTTTTACATAGGAGTTATTATCTTTAAAATAACCTGTTGTAAGAGAACCAAAAGAGTTGTTTGTATCGGCAAATCTAAATGTCGAATATAGACCAACTCCTCTTTTTAGACGAATTTGAGGATCTAACTCAAGGTCCCACTCCTTACTTGGTGCTATATAATATGGAGTAACCAAAAAGATATTTTCTCTGTTTTCATAACCTACAATTGGTCTTAAAAATCCAGTTTTTCTATGTTTGTTGGTTGGAAAGCCAAACCAAGGAAGATAAAGAATAGGAACAGATCCTGCATAAAAGGTAGGATTATAGATAGATATATACTCTTTTTTTTTGTTGTATTTACCTTTGCTAAATTTTATCTTCCAAGCTGGGTCAACTCTATCACAGCTAGATATTACACTCTTTTTTAGTGTAATGATATCTTTTTCTTTGATGCTGTTTTTTGTCTGAAACCAAATCTTTGCATCATCATCATATGCAAAGAATTTCTTGCTAGAGAAGTTGTTGTTTTTAAGATCAATTTTTGTGTAATCTAATACTGTTTTATCTTTGTTTTTGAAAGCTAGATTTACATCTCCAAAGAGTTCTAACTCTTTGGTTTTTGGATAATATATAGCCTTGTTTGCACGAAATTTTCCATCTTTGGAGTAGATGATTACATCACCTTGTGCTACTACTTTATCACCATCATACTTTAACTCTTTTGCTAAAAGCTCATATCTTGAAAGTGTATTGGCACAAAGAAGTGCAGTACTAAGACTTAGGAGTGCAAAAACCCTAATCATATAAATTTATCATACCTATTTAAGCGCTTGATAAGCGATATCCATACGACACTGTTTTCCCATAAAGTGGACATGACCAGCCAATGCATAAGCTCTGTCTCTAGCCTCTTTGATACTCGTACCTACTCCCACACAGACTAATACTCGTCCACCAGTTGCAAATAGTTTGCCATCCATTAAAGAAACTCCAGCAAAGCTGATGTGAGAATTTTTTGATAACTCTTCATCGTCGATGTCGTTTATGATTATTTCGGCTGGTTTAGATGAGCTATAAGGATAATCCTTACTAGCAAGCACTACACCTACACAAGAGTTTGGAGATATTTTGATATCTAAGTTTTTAAGATCTTTTGTAGCACCTTTGTAAAAAAGATCATATACACTACTTTCTATCAAAGGCATCAAGATTTCACACTCTGGGTCTCCAAATCGTACATTATATTCTAAAACTTTTGCTTCACCATCAACTACCATAATCCCTATAAACAAAACTCCCTCATATGGAGTCCCCTCCTCCTTCATACCTTTTAGTGTAGGTATTAGGATATTTTCTTCTATCTGTTGGTAGAGACCTTCATTGATTAGAGGTGTAGGTGCATATGCTCCCATACCTCCAGTATTTGGACCTTTGTCACCATCTAAAAGTCTTTTGTGATCTTGAGCTGCTGGAAGTATTTTGTAGTTTTTGCCATCACAAATAGCAAACACAGATAGTTCATAGCCATCTAAAAACTCTTCTACAATCACCCTCTTTCCTGCATCTCCAAAACTCTCACCACTAAGCATACCCTCAACGGCACTTAATGCCTCTTTTTTACTTTGGGCTATTATCACCCCTTTTCCTGCACAAAGCCCATCTGCTTTTACTACGATAGGAGTGCTTAGTGTATCTATAAATCTACTCAACTCTTCAAGATTATCGCTTTGAAGATATTTGGCTGTTGGTATATTATACTTTTTCAAGAAATCTTTCATAAATACTTTAGAGCCCTCTAATTGACTTGCATCTTTGCTTGGACCAAAAATAGTTAGATCATGAGATTTGAAAAGATCAACTATACCATCTACTAGTGGAGCTTCAGGTCCTACGATGCTAAGATCGATATTATGCTCTTTTGCAAATGAGACTAAATCTTCATAATTTTCATACTCTACATTCTCTCCAAGAGAGTTTGTAGCACCATTTCCTGGAGCAAAATAGATCTTATCTACTTTTTTATCATTTTGTAGAGCCAATCCTATCGAATACTCTCTTCCTCCACTACCTATAATCAAAACATTCATGAAAAATCTCTTTTAGTATATTTGTTAAGTACCCAAGGGAGCGTTCCATATGTAGATGAAGCCCTTAAAGCTCAAAAATTAGGAACGATCCTCTTTTTAGGGACAACTTCTAGCCAAAAGGCATCAAACAAAGCCGTCGCACACCAAGAGGATACAAAATTCCAACTACAAGTTATGTGTTAGACTCTCGTATTTTATGGTTGTCGCATCCCTTAGGCAATAAAATTATAACAAAATATACTTACACTCAGTAGTTAAAAATTAAAAAATTAAAAAAGTTTTTTAAAATGCCGATTTTGAAGTAATTAAATTTTTATGTGAAAATAAGGAGCAATTTTGAGAAGATATGTAAAATTAAGTTTAGCGCTTACATTAGCTACTACATTGATAGTAGGATGTGGTAACAATATAACTAGAGATGTGCCAAAAAAGAGTGGTAAAATCAGTGAGCAAAATCCACTGATTTCTGGACCAAAG
>CAZYJF010000049.1:0-8741 GCA_964647715.1 uncultured Sulfurospirillum sp.
CTATCTTGCTCTTTTAGCTTTCTTACCATCTCTTCAAACTTCTCATCTGTATCACTACTCTCATCGATAATTGGCTCTTTTTTGAATAGATTTTCTGCGTTTGAATTATCCTCCGCAACAGGTTTGTCTTTAGTGATGGTCTCTACAGTATCCCCGCTTGCAACTATCTCATTTTTTGTATC
Organism: uncultured Sulfurospirillum sp.; assembly: GCA_964647715.1. GTDB lineage: Bacteria > Campylobacterota > Campylobacteria > Campylobacterales > QNZT01 > QNZU01. The sequence goes on from CAZYJF010000049.1 coordinate 183, forward strand.
ATCTGTGATGTCAGCTTGTTTTAGCATTTTAAAAAGTAGCAAGACGATTAGAAAAAGAACTATGGCTGAGGCTATTGTCAGTAGCCACTTTTTAGTGCCGATATTACTCTTTTTACTCTTCTTCTCCAAAACTATATCACTTAGATCAGCACTCTTTTGTTTAAAATTATTCAACTCTTGATCCATATTATTCTCTCCTGCTAAGACTTATTTTTTATTCTATACTAAAAAGTCTAATACTATTCTCATATTTGCATTAATTTGTCTTAAAATAGTATATTTTACTAAATAACTAATTTATAAAATTTATTTTATTTTTAAGATAAGTTTTTGGGCCGCATTACATATGCTTGGCCCAAGAAGATCCTCTCTCTTTATTGTAAACACTATATGGAAGATTGAGTATATTAAACTCTCTAGGTAGATCAGCATTTGGATACATTTTCCACTGTTTTTGCAATTTTTGAGCCAATTTAGCTGAGAGTTTTTGACCTATTTGATAAGACTCTTGTAGTGTTGTGTGACCTTTGTGGATATATAGATGAAGATGTCCGGGAGTTTTTGACTCATATGCTGTGAAGTTCAAAAATCCCTCTTCTCTTAACATCAATGAGCAGCGATGCCAAAACTTTTCAGGATCTCTACCGTTATAATCAAATACTATATTTTCTACTTTATCAGTAGGGCTGATGAGTGGATGAGCGACAAAGATTTTCTTCTGTTCATGTTCATTCATCACACTCAAAGAGAGTAATTTATCGACTTTTTCATACTTATCAAAAAATACTCTACCTTTATGATCAATCTTTTGGATTATTTTATCCTGCTTGACAAAATAAGGCTTTTTTATCATCTTTATAAGAGTTAGATCAACATTGTACAAATTACTCTCCCTTATCTAATATATTGACTGATTATAGATGACAAAATTATTTGCCAACTCTTTCATCTCATCTTTGATCTTGGCATGAAGTGAACTATCTTCTATATTATCAAGAACATCTGCGATTTTGTTTGAAATGATTTCAAACTCACTCTCTTTCATACCTCGAGCCGTAAGGGCAGCTGATCCTATCCTGATACCACTTGTTACAAATGGACTTCTAAACTCTCCTGGAACTGTGTTTTTATTGACTGTGATTCCAGCATTTCCAAGTGCCGCATCAGCATCTTTACCGCTAAACTCTTTATCCAAAAATGATACTAAGACTAGGTGATTATCTGTTCCATCACTTACTATTTTATATCCTCTTTTCATCAATACATCTGCTATCACTTTGGCATTTGCTTTGACCTGCTTGGCATACTCTTTCCACTCTGGCTTTAAATTCTCTCCAAAACCGACTGCTTTTGCAGCTATTACATGCACAAGCGGTCCTCCTTGGATTCCTGGGAAGATGGCAGAGTTGATTTTCTTGGCAATATCCTCATCATTTGTCATGATCATTCCACCCCTTGGCCCCCTAAGAGTCTTGTGAGTAGTAGTAGTTACCACATCGCAATAAGGAAATGGACTTGGATGTTCACCAGCAGCTACAAGTCCTGCAATATGAGCGATATCAGCAAAAAGAATTGCCCCAACTTCATCAGCTATTGCTCTAAATTTCTTAAAATCTATCTCCCTTGCATAGGCACTAGCACCGCAAACGATAAGCTTTGGTTGAACAATCTTAGCGATATCCATCACTCTATCATAATCGATTCTTCCATCAAGCTCCACTCCATAAAAGAAGCTAGAATATGTCTTACCAGAACTGCTCACTTTAGATCCGTGAGTTAAGTGTCCGCCATGACTTAGATCCATTCCAAGTATTTTGTCATACGGCTTTAGAAGTGCTTGATATACACCTTGGTTTGCTTGACTTCCTGAGTGTGGCTGGACATTTGCAAACTTGCAGTTAAATAGCTCGCAAGCTCTATCAATCGCCAACTGCTCAACTCTGTCGGCATTTTCACATCCACCATAATATCTCTTGTTTGGATAACCTTCAGCATATTTGTTTGTAAATACACTTCCCATAGCAGCCATTACTGCAGGTGAAGTAAAATTCTCACTTGCTATCATCTCAAGATGATCTGTCTGTCTTTTTAACTCATCCTCTATTATCTTGTAAACCTCAATATCTTGTTCTTTTAAAAAATTACTCATCTTCCTCTCCCGATTCTTTTTTTGCTAATGGCCTCATAGCCGGAAATAGTATCACATCTCTGATTGAGTGCTGATTTGTCAGTATCATAGTAAGTCTATCTATTCCGATACCTTCTCCCGCAGTTGGTGGCATAGCATAGCCAAGTGCATGGATATAATCCTCATCCATCTCATGTGCCTCATCATCTCCGCTAGCTTTATTTGCCATTTGTGCTGCAAATCTTTCATACTGATCTAGTGGATCATTTAACTCATTAAATCCATTTGCTATCTCAGCTCCTGCTATAAAAAACTCAAATCGATCTGCAATTTGAGGATCTTCGTCATTTCTTCTTGCAAGTGGACTGATGTCGATTGGGTAGTGGGTTAAAAATGTAGGATTTATCAGTTTTGGCTCGATAAACTCATCAAAGATCTCCTCTTGAAGCTTTGCGACACTAAGGTTTTCTTCTACCTCAATACCCTTATCGTTTAAAAACTTCTCTAAGCCCTCTTTATCTCTTAAGATTTCCCTTTCAACTCCGGCAATATCAACCAAAGCATCTTCCCATTTGATTCTCGCAAAAGGTTTTGAAAAGTCGATTGTATGATCTCCATAAGGAAGCTCTTTTGGTAGATTTAGATCACTCAACAATCTATCAAACATCTCCTGCGTTAAATCCATCAAATCCTCAAAGTTGTGGTATGCCCAGTAAAACTCAAGCATAGTAAATTCAGGGTTATGAGTCTGATCCATTCCTTCATTTCTAAAGTTTCTGTTTATCTCAAAGACGGACTCAAAGCCACCAACTATCAATCTCTTTAGATAGAGTTCTGGTGCGATTCTTAAGAATCTATCGATTCCAAGAGCATTGTGGTGAGTGATAAACGGTCTTGCATTTGCACCTCCGGCAATCGGGTGCATCATAGGAGTCTCTACCTCCAAAAATCCCTTTTGCTCAAAAAACTTTCTTAAAATCGATACTATTTTACTTCTGATTAAAAATGTCTGCTTCACATCAGGGTTCATAATCATATCAAGGTATCTCTGCCTGTATCTAAGCTCTTTGTCTGTCAATCCGTGGAACTTCTCAGGAAGCGGTTTTATCGCCTTTGAAGAGAGTGTAAGTGAACTTACATGAAGTGACAACTCATCGGTTTTAGTAACAAAAGGATATCCACTCACAGTGATGATATCTCCCACCTCGATGAGCTTTTTAAAGACATCATTATAAAATCCCTCAGGAAGTGCATCTCTTGAGATATAGATTTGCACGATTCCACTCTCATCCTCTATCTTTGCAAATGCAGCTTTTCCCATCAATCGCAAAAATTTGATTCTTCCATTTAGTGAAACTTTCTTGCTTGTATCTCTTCTGTCAGCTTGACTTCTTACATAAGAAAAGTCTTTTAAAAACTGCTCTGCTGATAGCTCTTTTTTGATATTTTGTGGGTATGGGTTGATCCCTTTTTCTCTTAGGGTAGAAGCTTTTTCTATTCTTTGTTGTTCATATTGGTTATCAAATATCAACTTATTTTCTCCGTTTGTTTAGTTTGACACTCTTTGCAGATACCATAAAGTTGCATAAGGTGGTCAGTTAGTTTGAAGTCGTGCATAGTAGCGATTTTTTCCTGAAGTTGCTCTATCTCTTGGTTGTGAAATTCGATAATTTTTCCACACTTTTCACAGATGATATGATCATGGTGTTCTTTGTTTGAGAGTTCAAACTTCTTACCAGAGACTCCAAAGGAGATAGAAGAGGCTATATTATTTTGTTCTAAAAGATTTAATGTCCTATATACGGTGGTAATTCCAATCGTTAGATCAGGATATTGCTCTTTTATCAAAAGATATAGATTTTCAGGTGTAAAGTGGTTTGAATGCTCATAAAGAGTCTTGAGTATGAGCTCTCTTTGCTTTGTAAACTTTAGTGAATTTTGGCGAAGAAGAGCTTTAAACTCTTCTAAAAGCTCCTCGTATGTTAAGTTTTCGATTTTTTTCAAAAAATCTACTCCTCTTCATCCTCATCAGCACTCTGTTGAAGAAGACCTGGATCAAACTGAACTATCTTTGCTCCCATAGAGGTAAAGTATGGGTACATTATGCTCCCTTTAAATATATTCTCAACACTTGCTTTAAATACAGGAATAGAGTTCAATACATAGATGATAATTGAAAAGATCATAAACACTTTGGCAGCTCCCACAAAAAAGCCTAAAACTCTATCAAGCACCCCAAGACCACTAGAACTGACCAATTTACCAAGCATAGATCCTATAGCCACAGCAAATAACCAAAACACTATCAATGCTGCTATAAAACCGATGAGATACAAAGAGTTTTTATTTTGTAGATGAAAGAGATGGGCATCTAAAAATTCTCCAGCACTTTGAGCATATCTTGAAGCTACATAGATACCACCAATGATCCCTATAAGACCAAAAGTCTCTTTGACAAATCCTCTAAAGATACCTTTGACACCCAAAAAAGCAATTAATGCAAGCGAAACTAGATCAAGTAATGAAATATTTTCCATAAGTTATAACACCTTTTTTTATTATTTAAAAGGCATTATAACAAAGAAGCTTTAAAGTCCAATTCTTGTTTTTAACTCTTCTGGTTGAGTTGATATTCTCAAAGCATCCTCTTTTTTAACAAGATTTTTCTTCACAAGTGCCTCAAGAGATTGAGTTTGAGTGATCATCCCTGTGTGTTGTTGGTTTAGTTGCATTTGTGAATATACTTGGTGGAGTTTCTTCTCACGAATGAGGTTTCCAATAGCGTGGTTGTTGATCATAATCTCTTGAGCTACCACCCTTCCTCCACCTATCTTTGGAAGAAGCATCTGTGATATTACAGCTGTCAAAGAGATAGAAAGCATATTGGTAACTTGTTGTTGCTCACTTCCCTCAAATGTATCGATAATTCTGTTTATCGTTTGAACTGCTGAGTTAGTGTGAAGTGTTCCAAATACAAGGTGTCCTGTTTCTGCTGCTGTTAGAGCCGCTTCAATCGTCTCCTTATCCCTCATCTCACCAATGAGTATGATATCAGGATCTTCCCTCATCGCAAACTTCAAAGCACTAGCAAAACTTTTCGTATCTTCGCCAACATTTCTGTGTGAAAAGAGAGATTTTTTGTTTTGGTGGATAAACTCCACAGGATCTTCAACTGTGATGATATGCTTGCTCTCATTTAGGTTGATCTCATTTAGAAGTGCTGAAAGAGTGGTTGACTTACCACTACCAGTTGGACCAGTTACCAAGATAAGACCCTTTTCTCTTTTGACAATCTCTTTGAAAACAGCAGGAGAGTTAAGGTCATCAAGTGAAGGAATCTCTGTTGGAATGATTCTAAATGCCGCTGCCAATTCACTACCTATCGTATAGTAGTAGTTACCCCTGAATCTTCCGACATTTGGAAGCTCTATCGCAAAATCCACCTCTTTGTTCTCTTCGAGGTGCTTTTTCTGCTTGTCTGTGATGAGTGCATAGCACATCTCTTCAATCTTTTTACCATCAAGTTTAGATAAGTTCAAAGGTACCAATTTACCATCGATTCTAATCTGTGGCTCTGATCTACTTACAAGGTGAAGATCAGAAGCCCCATGAACTACGACATTTTTAAGAAGTGTGTGAATATCCATCTCTTGGATGGGTTGTTCTACTGTAGCTGATTCCATAAGTTTATCCCCTTTTTGCAAAGAGGATAAAACCTCTTTGCTTACTCTATGATTTTTGGAACGATAAAGAAGCCATCCTCACTCTTTGGAGCATGATCTAAGATAGTTTTGATGATGCTTGGATCATTTGAGGGAATATCCTCTCTAAAAGGTGTTCCCCCTTTGATAGTTGAAAATGAAGCATCTTTATCGTTTAAATCTAATTGATTTAGATTTTCAACAAAATCGACAATTTTGCTTAACTCTTTAATCGTATCTTCTCTTTTTGTATCTTCTATCTCCAAAGATGAGAGTTTTTCAAGCTTTTGGAGTAATTGTTCATCTATTTTCATATCTTTTATATTCCTTAAGAACTTATTTGAAAAGATTTTAACATAAGATATTTTAACCATATCTGTGATAGAGTTTCGTAAATCTAATAAAGGATGATCTTTGAGTTTAAAAGAGAATTTAAATGCCGTAAAAGAGGAACTCAGTGCTGAAGAGCAGTTTTTAGAGAGTGTTATAAAAGCTGAGGGTTTTTGGAAAAAGTATAAGAAGATTGTTATCACACTACTAGTGATAGCCTTTTTGGCAATCGCAGCAAAGTTGATAATGGAGTATCTTCACAACACTGCTGTGAAGGAGTCTAATCAAGCTTATGCCAAACTTCTTCAAAATCCAAACGACAAAAATTCTTTGGAGATATTAAAAAGCAAAAATCCAAAATTATACGAAGCTTACCAATTTTCACAAGCATTAAAGAGTGGTGATCCAAAAAAGATTGAGTCACTTTCAGCTAAGTTGAGTGATCCATACTTAAAAGATCTCTCTTCTTATCAGATAGATACACTCTTGAAAAAGGGTTTAAATGAATATTCACAAAAAGAGAGTGCTATCTTAAAAGAGTTGGCAATCTATGAAAATGCTTACCTTTTGATGAAGGAAGGAAAGGTAAAGGATGCAAGAGCCAAACTATCTCAAATACCTCAAAATTCTCCACTGTTTGGATTGGCTCAAAATCTATCTAACTATAGAGGTCAAAAGTGAAAAAACTAATCACTCTTGTAGCTACAAGCACCACACTCTCTTTTTTGATGATGCTAGGATGTAGCCAAAAGACATATTTTCAACCCAAAAAAACAGATAATACACTCTCTTATAAACTTGATCTTAAAACCCCAATAGACGATGTATCAAGAGATGGGTTAAACTACGATGATGGGAAAGTAGTCACAAATAAAAGAGGAATGTTAAATTACAAAATTCCTCCAAAGTTTCATTTTGTATATGATGCAAGAAATGCTATTTTGATAGCCAACGACGAAGGTGATGTTGAGATCCTATCAAACGGTGCTGTTAAATTCAAACATAAATTTGACACGGCACTAGCAAGTGGCTCAGTAAATGGAAGATATGGAGCTTTTGTACTTGGAAATAATCAAATAATACTCTATGATATAGCAGAAGACAAAGTAGTATTTGAGGAGAAACTAGAGCCAACATTTGCGATGGATAATCGTATCGCAAATCCTATATTTGTTCAGTCATTAGTCATCTTTCCTACTCTTGATGGAAGATTGTTAGTGGTGGATATGGCATCTAAGAGAATCATTCAAGATTTAGCCTTAAGTAACAAAGATCTCTTTAACAATATCATCTTCTTAGAAGAAAAGGGAGGCAATATCGTAGCTGCTACTAGATATAAGGTACTCTCTCTTAGTAAAAATTCTAAATTTGAAAAGAGATTTGATATAAAAGATCTACTGTTTGATGGCTCATATATCTATATCTTTACAAACGGTGGTAGTGTGATTAAGCTTGATACTACACTTAAACCTCTTGCAAAAAAGAGTTTTGACAATGCCATCTTTAGTGCTGTTGCACTAGATAGTGCAAATAACCGTATCTATGGGGTTGAAAAGGAAGGTTATCTTATATCTATGGATAAAAATTTAAATGATCTAAGAATTTTAAAACTTCCTGAGCCTATCTCAAAATCTATATTTGCTTATAAAAATAAGTTTTTTATTGATAGATACTTTCTAAAAGTTCAATGAGATCAAGGCAGTTAGAGGCATTTTTGGAGCACTTGGAGTTAATCAAGCTTCAAAGTCCCTCTACGATTGATGCCTATACAAGAGATCTAAGTCAATTTGAAGAGTTTTTACAAAAAAGTGCTTTAGAAGCTACTACTGAGGATATCATCTCTTTTTTATCAAGATTTGAAAATCCAAGAACTCTAAATAGAAAACTCTCAGCCATAAACTCATTTTTCAACTACTGTTTTAAAGAGAACTTCATAGAAAACAAACCTAGCTTAAAACTCTCAAAACTTCCAAAAACTCTGCCGAAATTTTTAGAGTATGATGAGATCATCTTTCATTTAGAACGAATAGATACAAAATCGTGGATAGGCTTAAGAGATAGAGCATTTATCATGTTTTTGTATGCGAGTGGTGCAAGAGTCAGTGAAGCTGTCAATGCAAAAAAAAGTGATATAGAAGATTCTTGGTTTCGTATCTCAAATGCCAAAGGGGACAAAGAAAGATTAGTTCCCATAGCTCCAAAAGCGATTAAGTATTTAGAAGAGTACCTACAACATAGACCAAAATTTAGTGAATATCTTTGGATTAATTACAAAGGTGACAAATTGAGCCGGATCAGTGCATTTAAAATAACTCAAAAATACCTAGGAGTATCACCCCATGTGCTTCGTCACTCTTTTGCTACTGCACTGATCCTTGGTGGAGCTGATCTTAGGGTAGT
>CAZYJF010000050.1:0-8646 GCA_964647715.1 uncultured Sulfurospirillum sp.
CACTCATAGTGACAAAGTAGCAACAGCTACGATTATAGGTGGAAAAAGCTCTTATCAACTTGGAGAGACAGTATCTTTAAATGCGAAGGTGAGTGAAGATACTAAGTCGTATTCATGGAGTGAAGATGGAGAAATTTTAGGAAGAGATGCACATTTGTCAACTAACTCTTTTAATCAAGGAAAACATACTATCAACCTAATAGTAATCACCGAAGATGGACAAACCATCTTAAAAACTTTCTCTTTTGATGTTGTTGATAATAGTATCAATGATTTCACAGTAAAAGTGCTAAAAAACTCTGATGCTCATGTCATAGTTGACAAGGCTCAAAACCTTATGTGGGTTAGTGAAAAAGATGAGAGTAAAAAGGCATGTTTGGCTATGCCTAAAAAGGAAGTATTTGAAAATAGTGCAAAAAACTTTTGTAAAGAGCTTGTTTTTGCTGGATTTGATGATTGGAGAACACCTAATACTGACGAGTTGCAAGATTTTATCGTAAGTACAATTGATGAGGGTATAATGCCTGGATATCCAAAACCCTGTCCACTACTTTTATCAAAAGCTCAAAATGGTGAGTTTGAAGGTGTAGTTACAAGGTTTGGAGAAAAAGGCTCACTTCATGCTGGAGATATTATCGATGTACAATATCCTGTAGGTCTTAGATGTGTAAGAAGCTACACTCATACTCTTCCTATCGCTGATGCTGGAGATGATATCACTGTAGAGTACTTAAAGGACTTTAGTTTTGATGCTAGTAGAAGCAGGGATGATGATGGTGAGATCGTAAAATATGAGTGGATATTTAATGGACATGTATTAAATAGTGATACAAGTTCTGCTGTTTATACCAGAAGTGCCACTCAACCTGCTGGTGATTATAGAGTCACATTAAGAGTTACAGATGATGATAACAATAGTGCAGAAGATGAAGTGATTGTACATGTAAGATAATTTTTGGAAATTTTTAAGCAATACTTAGCTAGAATCTCGACCTATATTTAGATGGTCGCGTAGCTCAGCTGGTAGAGCACCACCTTGACATGGTGGTGGTCACAGGTTCAAGTCCTGTCGTGGCCACCATTTTACTTTATCTTATCCTCTTCTTTATCAAGATAAAAAGGTTTAATTTGATCTTTGGGAAAATCGACTATATCAATCTACTACCATTTTATATCTACATAAAAAGTTCGATTAAAAATACACAGTTTAAACAATCACTAAATTATAAAAAGAATTTTCCATCATATATCAACAAAGAGTTTAAAAAAAGACGAATTGATGCTGCTTTTATCTCGTCGATTGAGAGCAAGAGGGGAAATTTCAAAAGATTAGATATAGGTATTGTAGCAACCAAAGAGATAAAAAGTGTTTTGGTTAAAAAGGGTGAGTATTTGCCAGATCCCCACTCTGCTACTTCAAACCTACTTGCTTTGAAACTCGATATAAAAGGTCAAGTCATTATCGGAGATAAAGCTCTAAGAGCATATATAAAAAATCCAGATGATTATGTTGATCTAGCTTATGAATGGAATAAAAGATATAAAGAACCCTTTGTTTTTGCAAGACTTTGTGTTAATAGATATGAACATTTCTATACAAAACTCTCAAAGAACTTTTTGAAGAAAAATATAAAAATTCCTAGATATATACTACTAAAGTATGCAAAAAGTAGAAATATATCTGCAAATGAGATCAAAGAGTACCTCAAACTGGTAAGCTACAAAATAGACAAAAAATCAAAAAGAGGCATTAAAAGATTTTTAGGATAAAATTCTCCTCTATTTAAAATATAAAAGGAGTTAATATGTCAAATGTTCCAGAAAATGTTGGTTGTGATAACCAAGAGTGCTTTGAAAAAGACAATTGCAAAAGAAATCAGATCGCAAAAGAGGGAAAAGCTGTAGAAGTTAAGACTTTTGGTGGAAAGCCTGATAAAGGTTGTGGTAAATTCTTGCCTAAAGATTAGTAATGTTATACATAAACGAAATTGCTGAGTTTGAGGCTGTTAGACCACAAGTAAGAGCCTATATGTGCCTGCTTCTAAGCAGAAGCATACCAAACTACCTGCCTGATCCTAGTCTTGATATCATTATGGATGCATTAAAGCATATCAGAAAAGAGAATATCAAGATAGAAGCTTTTTATGTTTTGGATGAAAGAGGTGTTCAAATTAGCAATACCCTATCAGATGATGTAAAACATAAAAATGCGATTGGCAAAAACTTAAGCTCAAGAGCATACTATTACAAAGCAGTTAGAAGTAAAAAATGTGTGATTACAAATCCATACCCATCAGCTCTAACTAACGACTTGACGGTTACTGCATCATATCCTGTCTATGATGACAAGCATAGACTTCGTTATGTTGTGTGTATAGATATAGCACTAAAAGAGATTTTAAAGTTTGCTCATCCTACCACAGCTGATACTGTATTTGTTTACATAAATAAAGCTGCTTATGCTGTCTTTTCAGCTGCTTTGGCATTTGTATCATTCTTACTATTTTTTCATGGTATCAAGAGTATCAGCTCTTATGGTTTCTCCATCGAGATGCTAGAGATCAAACAGATGTTTGAATCTACCATTCTTATAACACTTGCTCTTGCTATATATGATCTAGTTAAAACTATCTTTGAAGAGGAAGTATTAGGACATCATGATCCAAAATCTAAAGATATTCATCTAACTATGATAAAGTTTTTGGGTTCAATTATAATCGCACTATCTATTGAAGCACTTATGCTTGTCTTCAAATTTGCTCTAATTGGTCCAGAAAAAATACAGTACGCAGTATGGTTACTTGTTGGAGTTACAATGCTACTATTTGGTCTATCGTTTTATCTAAAATCCACAGAAGCTAGGAAAAACAAGGAGAGTTGATACCTCTTCCTTGTTAAATCGTTAATCTACGAACTTTTTAACCCAAGATAGTAACTGTTCCTGAGGCAATGCTCCACTAACTCTATCTACCTCTTTCCCACCTTTAAAAGCTATGATTGTAGGGATACCACGGATGTTATATCCTGATGGTGTGATCTGATTTTCTTCAGTATTTACCTTGATAAGTCTAGCTTTCAATGGAAGTTCTTTTGCCACAGCTTCATATGCAGGAGCTATCATACGACAAGGACCACACCAAGGTGCCCAAAAATCAACAATTACAGGGATATCATTGTGTGCAATATGCTTTAAGAATGCTTCATGATCTACACTTTTTGGTGTAGTATCAAGCAGTGAGTTTTTACACTTACCACAGTTTGCTTTTTTGTAGTGATCTTTTTTAGGTATTCTGTTTGTAGTTAGACAGTGTGGACATACAACATTTATCATCTTTGACCTCCGTTAGAATCTTTTTTAAAATTCTAACGAAGATTTGGTAAATATCTATTTTATATATTTTGAAGCGGCTCTAAATCCAATTCTTTTTGTATCTCCATAAGAGATTCCAAACCTTATATCCGATCCATCATTTCTCTTGATGACAACGGCATATGGATCATTACTACCAGTTTGACCATTTGTTGCTGAACCAGCTATCGCTCCCTCATCAGGTGCAGGAGTATATAGTTTACCTGTCCACCAATCAGGTTTTACAAAACCATCAACTTTTACCAAGTCATGTGTAAACTCATGAACACTATTTGTAAGCTCATGTATCTGTCTTGTGTAATCCTCTTCTACTTGACCATCAGTATATAAAACACCATTTTTAACAGTATCTATTTCATTACTTGCACCATAGAGTTTAAGTACTTGTTCATACTGTTTCATAGCAGGTAAGCCTGTCTTCCATCCATCTTGAACTTGAGAATTATCTAAGATAGCAGCTGCTTCAAACGCATACATTCCTCTATAAGAACTTGAATTGTTATCAAACTTCACTGTATAAAGATCGATTCCTGAAGAGTTAGCACCTGTAAATCCATTTGCTTTAGAATCATTCATCACACTAAAGTGAGAGTTAACAAAGTCACTAAAAGGTTCGTAGTTTGGTACTACTGGATTAGCTGTAGCTCTTGCTTCATACTGGCTCATCCAAAATCCACCATTTTCGTCAATTGCCGGAACATAGATAAATCCAGCATCTACCATCTTTTTACCTTGTGGAGTTTCATAAATCCATGGATAGAAACTTTTTGGATCAAGTGGATCAAATCCTTTTTGAGTCTCTGTTAAGTTTGGTCTTTTATCAGTATCAGAGTCATTATAAGGATCTAGTGCATCTATCACATCAGGATTGTCTTTGTGTCTTGTGTTTGCTGGGAAATCCACATCAAACTTTCTTCCATCAATACCATCTCTAAATGTATCATGAGTTAAAGCACCTCTAACTTCCAAACCATCATTTACACCATCATGGTCAGTATCTGCATCTAATGGATCTGTATGAGTTTTATTTACCTCATCTCCATCGTTTATACCATCATCATCTGTATCAGGTTTGAGTGGATCTGTGTGGTACTTGTTTACTTCATCTCCATCATTTAATCCATCTCCATCAGTGTCAGGGTTGTTTGGATCTGTCTTATATTTAAGTACCTCATCTCCATCGTTTAACCCATCGCCATCTGTGTCAGGGTTTTTAGGATCAGTTTTTGTGTTGTCTATCTCAGCACCATCATTTAATCCATCACCATCTGTGTCTGGATTATTTGGATCTGTTCCCAACTCTTTTTCTCTGTCGTTTGAAAGTCCGTCACCATCGTTATCGTCTGCACTTGGCTGAAGACTATCTAAACCTAAGTTTTTTAAACCATTTGTGAAATTTGTTCTATCGTCAAGACATCCACTCATCGTAAATAGATAAGAACATGCAAGTATAGATAATATGCTATTTCTTAATTTCATTGTTTTCTCCCTCTTATTAATTCTGTAGGATAAGTTAAATGTACCTCAATCCTTCTGTTTTTTGCCATACCTTCTGGAGTTTTGTTTGTTGCTATTGGCTCTTTTTCACCCTTTCCAACTGCTGTTAATCTCGAAGCACTAACTCCAAGTTCAATCAATTTTTTTCTAACACTCTCAGCTCTTTTCTTAGATAGAACCATATTGTAGTTATCACTTCCTCTTGAGTCTGTATGTCCTTCGATTCTCACAAGTGAACCTCTATTTTTAAGAAGGAACTCTGCAAATTTTTCAATTTTTGGAAGTGATTCTGGTCTGATATCCCATTTTGCTGTTTCAAAGTGGATTCTAAGAATCGCTTTTATAGGACAACCTTTTTTATCTACAGAGAAGTCACATGGTGTGTTTGGACACTGATCTATAGAATCTTCAACACCATCACGATCACGGTCAGGCAGATCAGTCTTAACAGGACACTCTTCACCATTAAATGTCAATGGCACAGGCTCAATCACTTTTTGAACGACTGTTTTGTTTACCATCTCAGGTAGTTTACATCCTGATCCGTCAACCTTTGTTCCTTTTGGAGTATTTGGACACTTGTCAAGTGCGTCCATTACACCATCACCATCGCTATCCTCGATATCAGGTTTTGGCTCTTCAAAAGTACCAAATGGAAAAGATAGTCCTAGAAGTGCGATTATCTCATTTTTCTCAACTTTGTCACCACCTACAATTTGAAGTGCTTTTGCCTCAAATCTAGTAGCTACACTTTTGTTTACATAGTATTTTAAACCACCTCCAAGTTGTACAAATGGGTTTGAATCAAATCTTTTTGTTCCATCTCCAACTCTCTCATAACCAGCACCGGCAAGAATATAAGGCATAAAGCTATGAATACCATCATCATAAAATTCATATATACCATTAATGGAAGCTCTTAAAAGTCCACTCACATCTTTTCTCTTATCACTTGGCTTGAAAAGTTTGTCTAAATCTTTAAGTGATGTATATTCTATGTCAAATCTAGGCTTGACAGAAGTGTAGTTTGACTGGATGCTTAGTCCAAATGTCGCATTTTCGAGTTTAACACTATCTTCGTTTTTTATCGATGTAGCACCAAGGCTCAAACCAAACTCATATGGTTGTTCTGATGCAAATAAAAAAGAAGATAATAAAACCGAAGTCATAAGTAACTTTTTCATTTTTATATCCTTTAAATAAAGTGTTTAAAATAGTATCATTTTAAATCTTAAAAGTTAAATTATTATTTATTTTAGAGGATTAAATTATTTTAAGTTTACTTTTATTATATATTGTTAAAAATAATTAAGTAATTTATTTTTTAAGTCTTTTTTTAGAAGTCTAGTCGTTTTTGGAAACTGGGTTTTGTTAAATGTCTGCTGTCGTTTAGCTAGTTGTGCAGTGTGTATGACTATCATCTCTTCGAGTTTTTTAAGATCTACTTTGCCATCAAGATACTCTAATGTCTCAACGATCCCGATAGCTTTCATAGGGTTTGGTCTCCTTGTGTATCTGCTTTCAAGATAAAAAACTTCATCAATTAAGCCATTTCTTAACATCTGCTTAGTTCTTATCTTGATATTTTCTCTAAGAGTATCCCTCCCAATATCTATCTCAAAGATATCAATATCCTCTATAATCGCTTTTTTTTGGTGAGTCTTATAGTACTTCGTAGCTGAAATACCTTCACTAAGATATATCTCATACCATTTTGATATCCTGTATGAATCGTTTGAAGATATCTTTTTTGCATAGATAGGATCTTCTTTTTCTATCAGTTTATATGCTGATCTTAAGTCATACAAAATACTTTTTACTCTATCTATTAGCTCCTTATTTAGCAGTGGTTTTGGAGATAACCCTTCGTTCAATGCCTTTAGATAAAAGCTAGTTCCACCAGTAATGATAAGATGCTTACCCTCTTTTGATGACTCCTCTTTGGCAGATTTATATAGATCAAAAAAGAGATTTGCACTAAAGTATTCATCTATGTAAAGTTCATCAATGCCGAAGTGTTTGATATCTTCTCTTTCTAAAAGAGTAGGTTTTGCAGAAACTATATCTACCTCTTTATAGATGCTAAGAGAGTCTAGTGAGAGTATATTTGCACCAACTTCTTTAGCTATCTCAATCGCAAGTGAGCTTTTTCCTGATGCAGTTGGACCTAAAAGTGCTATCTCTTTCATCCTCTGATCTTATCAAAAAAAGTATTACTTATAAATTTCTTTAAATTTTGAGCTATTTTATGGTAGAATATCGACTTAAAAATTATATGTAAGGAAAGATAATGAGTCAATTTGAAAAAGATAGCTTAAACTACCACAAAGCACAGAGTGAGTTCGATACAAACGGAAAGACTGGAACTCTAATCACAAAACCTTGTAACACAGAAGATGATCTTTCGATGGCATACAGCCCAGGAGTTGCATTTCCTTGTCTTGAGATAGAAAAAGATATAGATAAAGCATACGAATATACAAACAAAGGAAACCTTGTAGCAGTTATCAGTGATGGAACAGCCGTCCTTGGTCTTGGAGATATCGGTCACTTAGCTGGAAAGCCGGTGATGGAAGGAAAGTGTGTTTTATTTAAAAAGTTTGCAAATGTTGATGCGATTGATATCGAGCTAAACACAAAAGATACAGATGAGATCATTGAAACTGTTGCTAGAATCGCTGAAAGCTTTGGTGGTGTTAACTTAGAGGATATCTCAGCTCCAAGATGTTTTGAGATAGAAGAGAGACTAAAAGAGATCTGTAATGTTCCGGTATTTCACGATGATCAGCACGGAACTGCCGTCATCACAACAGCTGGACTAATCAATGTTCTTGATATGAGTGGAAAAAAAGCTGAGGATCTTAAAGTCGTAGTTATCGGTGCAGGAGCTAGTGGAATCGCTTGTGCTACTATGTATAAGGCTCTTGGAGTAAAAAACATCACTATGCTTGATAGTAAAGGTGTGATTCACAGTGGAAGAGATGATCTAAATGAGTATAAACAAAGATTTGCTTTTGAGACTCCAGATAGAACGCTAGAGGATGCTTGTAAAAATGCAGATATGATCTTAGGACTAAGTGGACCTGATCTTGTAAGCAAAGAGATGGTTGTATCTATGGCTGATAATCCTATCATCTTCGCTTGTGCAAACCCAGATCCTGAGATCAAACCACCACTTGCAAAAGAGGCTAGAAGCGATGTGATTATAGGAACAGGAAGAAGTGATTATCCAAATCAAGTAAACAATGTCCTTGGATTCCCACAAATCTTTAGAGGTGCACTAGATGTAAGAGCTACAAAGATCACAGAAAATATGAAAATGGCAGCTTCACAAGCTCTTGCAAAACTCGCAAAAGAGCCAGTACCTGATTATGTAAAAGAGGCTCACGGAAGAGGAGATGATATGACATTTGGAACAGAATATATTATCCCTTCACCATTTGATAAGAGAGTTCTTCCATTTGTAGCAAGTGCCGTTGCAAAAGCAGCTATCGAAGATGGTGTTGCAAGAATAACTGATCTTGATATGGATGCTTACTTTAAACATCTTGAGGCTTTGGCTGAGAGAAGATAGTTTAAATACTTCATTATATACTTTAACTTTGGTGCATATTTTGCACCAAAGTATTAAAACCCTTTGACATTCACTATACTTTAGATAAAAAATACAAACCTACAATAATTATAATACCTCACATACAAAATTTAGTTTGCTATTTTTTGGTATAATTACACAAAACCATTTAAGGAGTAAGTTATGAAAGACAAGCACGATTTGA
>CAZYJF010000051.1:0-8567 GCA_964647715.1 uncultured Sulfurospirillum sp.
TCTTATGAAAGAGTTACTTGAAGCTATCAAAAATGATGGAAATGATACAGATTGCCAAATAGACATCACTGATATCTGTGCCAAACTAGATGCTGCATCCAAGGGAGAGGATTTAACTCAAGTCAAATCAGAAGATAGTGTAGAGACAAGTACAGATACACAAGAAAAAGCTGAAGAGGAGAGCGTTCAAGAGCTAGCTAGTACTGAAGAAGAAGTAAACTATTCAGATATGAGCGATGAAGAGGTTGAAGCAGAGATTCAAAGACTCCTCCTTGAAAAACAAAAAGAGAAAGAGGCTAAAAAGGCTAAGAAAAAAGAGCAAGAACCAAAGAAAGAAGCTCCTAACAAAAAAGCAGAGGCAAAAAAGGATCAAGCAAAAGTTTCAACAGCAGAACAGACTATCAGAGTCGAGGTAAAACGGCTAGATCATCTTATGAACCTCATCGGTGAATTGGTACTTGGTAAAAATAGACTCTTAAAGATATATGATGATGTTGAAGAGAGATATGATGGAGAAAAATTCTTAGAAGAGTTAAACCATGTTGTATCATCGGTATCTATGGTGACTACGGATTTACAAATAGCTGTTATGAAAACTAGGATGCTTCCTGTTGCAAAAGTATTTAACAAATTTCCAAGGCTTGTTCGTGATCTTTCTCGTGAATTGGACAAGGATATCGATCTTGTGATGAGTGGAGAAGAGACAGAGCTTGACAAATCAATAGTCGAAGAGATTAGCGATCCTCTTGTGCATATGATAAGAAACTCATGTGATCATGGTATAGAAGATAAAGAGACTAGACTTACTTATGGAAAGAGTGAAAAGGGTACAGTCAAACTAAAAGCTTACAATGAAGGCAATCAAATAGTAATCGAGATTCAAGATGACGGAGCAGGAATGGATCCTGAATTTTTGAAGAAAAAAGCGATAGAAAAAGGTGTCATCAACGAAGCTGAAGCTAACAATATGAGTGACAAAGAGGCATATGGTCTCATATTTAGACCTGGATTTTCAACCGCAGCGAAAGTTACTGGTGTCAGTGGTAGAGGTGTTGGTATGGATGTAGTAAAGACAAATATCGAAAATCTAAACGGAATTATAGATATTGATAGTGAGCTTGGCATCGGGACTACATTTAAGTTGAGAATACCTTTAACCCTTGCAATCATGCAAGCACTTTTGGTTTCTGTTCAAGAAGAGTATTTTGCTATTCCTTTATCATCGGTTCTTGAAACGGTAAGAATATCAGTAGATGAGATATATGCCATAGAAGATAAAAATGTTCTTAAACTTAGAGATGAGGTTCTTTCGCTAGTTCGTTTATCAGATATATTTGATGTAGAGAATGTTTATGATATGAATGAACATCTTTATGTTGTCATTATAGGAGTAGCAGATAGTAAGCTTGGAATTATAGTAGATGGTCTTGTAGGGCAAGAAGAGATCGTTATAAAATCTATGGGAGATTACTTAAAAGGTATAGAGGGTATCGCTGGTGCGACAATTAGAGGAGATGGTAGAGTAACACTTATAGCTGATGTGGCTGCTATGATCAAAATGGCTCATGAAGTTAGTGTAAACTTAAGTGAAGATACTGCTACAAAGATAGCAGAAAAAAATTCACCAAGTGATTATAATGTACTAATTGTAGATGACAGCAGAACCGATAGAGCCATCATAAAAAGTGCACTCAAACCACTTGGAATTACACTAAGTGAAGCGACCAATGGTGTAGAAGCACTCAATATCATAAAATCTGGCGATACACAATTTGATGCGATATTGGTTGATATAGAGATGCCTAAGATGGATGGTTACACTCTAGCTAGCGAGATAAGAAAATATGCAAAATACAAAAATCTTCCTCTTCTTGCTATCACTTCAAGAACATCAAAATCTGATAGATTAAGAGGTATAGAAGTCGGGATGACGGAGTACATAACCAAGCCTTTTTCACCTGAATATCTCTCTTCTACAGTGATAAAAAATATTAAACTTCCACAAGGAGCTACAGTATGAGTGAGCAGTTAACAAATGTCTTAAAAAAACAGCAAGAGCAGATCAAATCTTCACTATTAGATAAAACAAAACCAGAAGATGAGATCATTCAACTTGTGGGTTTTTTAGTCGGTGGAGAAGAGTATGCAGTGCCAATTCTTTCAATCCAAGAGATCATCAAACCAATCGCATATACAAGAGTTCCCAAGACTCCTTCATATGTTCTTGGAGTATTTAACCTAAGGGGAAATGTTATCCCTTTGATTGATCTTAGAAAGAAGTTTAGAGTAAATGCTACAAAAGAAGATGACGATACAAGATATATCGTAATAAAAGATGAAGAGAATGTAGCTGGTTTTGTTATAGATAAGATTACCGAAGCTATAAGATTAGAAAAAAAAGATATCGAGACAACACCAGAGACTCTTAAAAAAGACAAAAGTGTTATATCGGGAATAGGAAAACGAGAGAATAACATCATCACTATATTAAAAGTTGATGAACTTTTAAAGAGGGATTTTTAAGAGTCTAAAATTCTACTTACTAATCCAAAGTTATTGGCTGCCATGATGTGAGTTTTTGGATGAACTTCTCTTAAGTCATTAAAGAGTTCTAAAGAGAGTTCAAACCCTACTCTATCTTGCTCTTCATCGCTTATCTTTTTGGCTTCATAAAGAGCATTTGTCCATCTTTTGGGTACATAGACTCCTGGTACATGGGAGCTTAGAAATTGGGCAGTTCTTAGCTTGGTGATGGGGAAGTATCCAAAGATCAGTTGAGGTTTTTTATGCTCTTTGTCAGCATCTTTTACCGCCTCTTGAAAAAACTCCAAAAGCTTTTTTGCATTGTCTATACTGTAAACTGGTTGGGTAATGATCCCAACAGCTCCGTGCTCTAGCTTTAGCTTCATCTTTTTGATGAGGTTTTTGGGATTTTTCGCATAGGCATTGCTTACGGCAAATGGATAGATTTTGCTTGGTCTTGTATCTAGGGGTTGTCCTGCATAATCGATTCCACCGTTAAAACACTTAATCATATCCAAAAGCATTGTGCTGTTACCCTCAAAGACTCCCTTTGTATTTGGCTGATCGCTGGCATTTGCACTATCTCCTGTGAGGGCTAATACAGATCTAACACCACAATCATTTGCACCAAGCAGATCAGATTGAAGTGCGATTTTGTTTTTATCTCTCATACTCATTGTAGCAAGAGTTGGTTTTTTGAACTTCTCTTGTAGTTTTATGGTTGCAAAAAGTGAGCTGTACTTCATCTTTGCTAAGGGAGAGTCAGTTACTGAAAATCCATCAACTTTTTCATGAAGAGCTAACTCTTCTATACGATCTAAAATCGGGTCGATGGAAGCAGAATGTCTTGGTGTGGTCTCAAGGGTTAAAAAAGAGTCGTTTTGTAACTTATCTATAAATGCTTCAAAATCTAACAACTATGCTCCTTAGTAAATCTTTGATATTATAACTAAAAATATTTATAGGAAAAGATATGAAAAAACTTTGTGTGTTTGATTTTGATTCTACACTGATGGATGGAGAGACGATTGATTTTTTGGCTGATGAAGCAGGAGTGGGTGAAGAGGTGGCTAAGATCACGAAAAAAGCGATGGATGGGGAGCTTGATTTTTTTGAATCATTGAACAAAAGAGTATCTCTTTTAAAGGGTCTTGATATATTTAAAGTTGAAGAGATTTGTCAGAATCTGCCTTATATGAATGGAGCCAAGGAGACGATAAAAGAGCTTAAAAAAAGAGGTTTTGTTGTAGCTGTTTTTTCAGGTGGATTTAGAAATGCCACAGCACATGCTAGGGATATTTTGGGGTATGATATCGATTTTGCCAATATTTTGCATCATAAAGATAGAAAACTTACAGGACTTGTAGGTGGGGAGATGATGTTTGATTTTTCCAAAGGAGATATGATCTTAAGACTTCAAAAGTTACTAAATATTGACAAGGCTGATACCGTAGTCGTGGGTGATGGAGCAAATGATAGATCAATGTTCCAATATGCAGATACAAAGATCGCCTTTTGTGCCAAAGATATCCTCAAAAAAGAGGCTACTGTGGTAGTGGATAAAAAAGATTTAAGAGAGATTTTAAAGGAGATATGATGAAGATTGAAGATTTTAGCTTATGGTGTGATTTTATAGAAAGAGATTTTTTAGAAAAAGAGTTTCCTAATATGATTCAAGAAAGAGTTGTCAATGGAGCTACAAGCAATCCATCTATCTTCAAAGAGGCATTTTTACACTCTCCAGCTTACAAAAATGACATCGAAGCAAATAGAGGAAAAAGTGCCAAAGAGATTTATGAAAACTTGGCTGTAAAGGATATAAAAAAAGCAGCACAAATCTTAAGAGAACTTTATGATGAGGAAGATGATGGATTTATCTCTATTGAGATTGATCCTCTCTTGTGTGACGATCTTCATGGGAGTTTAAATGAAGCAAATAGACTTTTAGAAAAAATCGATGAAGCAAATGTGATGATCAAAGTTCCAGCTACCAAAACTGGTTACAAAGTGATGGAAGAGCTTTTTAAGAGTGGAGTACATGTAAATGCAACACTGATCTTCTCACCAGATCAAGCAAAAGAGTGTCTTGATGCCTTTGAGAGAGGTTTGGAAAAGTTTGAAGGTTCATCAAAACCAAAAGGGGTTATAAGTGTGTTTGTAAGTAGGTTTGACAGAGCCGTAAATGATAGCTTAAAAGAGAAAAACTTACCGACAAATTTACTAGGAATCTACAATGCAACTAAGATCTACCATATGATCCAAGATAGAGGTATCAAAGAAGTTAGAACTCTTTTTGCAAGTACCGGTGTCAAGGGGGATGATTTAAGCAAAGAGTACTATATCAAAGAACTTTTGTACAAAAACTCTATCAATACAGCACCAATCAATGCTATAGAAGCCTTTATAAAGTGTAACGATTTTACAAAAAAAGAGCCAATTTCAAAGCAAGAGATAGAATCTTTTTTAAATAATTTACAAAATGCCGATATAGATCTAAATAGTGTTTATGAAAGCTTATTATCTGATGGGATAGAAGCCTTTAAAAATGCTTTTAAAGAAATTTTAAGAGAGTTAGAAAAGGGGTAAAATGAGCCAGAATGAAAATAATGAATATATAGATTACCAAGATGAGGTTAATTTAGAAGAGGAGAGTAACTTTGATGTAAACTCTCTATCTTTTGAGATGGATAAAAAACTAAGATTTTATCTAGCAGGTTTAATTGAACACGGTGGAAGTGATCTTCATATCAAAAGTGGCTCTTACTATAGAGGAAGAATTCAAGGTGAGATGCTCAAACTCTCAAACGAAATCCTATCATACAAAGATGGACTACAACTTGCCAAAGAGGTTTTAAAGGGTCGATTTAAAGACTTAGTCAGAGATAAAAGTGTCGATTTTAACTACAAACTAAATGAAAAATATCGTTTCAGAGGAAATATGTTTTTTCAAGCTGATGGAGTTTCAGCAGTTTTCAGGGTCATTCCTGTAGATATTCCTACTATGGAAGCTCTAAATCTTCCAAAGACCATAGGACAGCTATGTAACCTAAAAAGGGGTTTGGTTTTGGTTACTGGACCTACCGGTAGTGGTAAATCAACAACTCTAGCTTCTATCATCAACAATATCAACCTTCACCAAAAAAAGCACATCATCACTATCGAAGATCCGATAGAGTTTGTCTATAAAGATGAAAATTCACTTATCAACCAAAGAGCTATCGGTCAAGATGCAAAAGATTTCTCCACAGCTTTAAGAGCTGCTCTTCGTGAAGATCCAGATGTTATACTTGTGGGTGAGATGAGGGATATGGAGACTATTGAGACGGCTATGCACGCAGCAGAAACTGGTCACTTGGTTCTTTCAACCCTTCACACAGTAGATGCAAAAGATACCATCAACAGAATTATCGGTATGTTTCCTGGAAATGAGCAAAATAAAATAAGAATGTCTTTATCAGCTGTTTTACAAGGGGTATTATCACAAAGACTTGTAAAAACTACAGATGGAAAAAGAGCTGCAGCTATTGAGATACTTCTAAGAAATGCAAGAATTGCATCACTCATAGAGGATGAGAGAGATTCTGAGATCACTGAAGCTATCCAAGAGGGTAAAGATATCTACGGAATGCAGACATTTGACCAAGCTCTACTTGATCTATACAAAGAAAATAAAATCACAAAAGAAGAGGCACTCATCAATGCCACAAACAGAAGTGATCTAAATATGAAACTAGATGAGTTTAATCAAAAGACACATGGGGCAGAAGATATTGAAGCTTCGATGATTGATCTAAAGGTTGAAGCTTAATTTTAGGTTTATTTGGGTAAAATCAGCACCTTAATTTTTAAACAGAAGGAAACAGATTATGTTAGAAGGTATAGTTAGAGAGAGTATCGGTAAAAAAGCTACAAAAGCTTTAAGACGAGATGGTTATCTAATCGCCAATATCTATGCTAAAGGTATGGAGAATGTAAATGCGGCTTTTAAATCAAACGAGTTTATCAAAGCTGTAAGAAGA
Source organism: uncultured Sulfurospirillum sp. (assembly GCA_964647715.1). Classification (GTDB taxonomy): domain Bacteria; phylum Campylobacterota; class Campylobacteria; order Campylobacterales; family QNZT01; genus QNZU01. The sequence goes on from CAZYJF010000051.1 coordinate 6,543, forward strand.
AAAGAGCATCTTATATTTGATGTAAAAGTTGGCGATAAGAGCTATCCTGTAATCATTCAAGATTATCAAAGAGATCCTGTGACAAATCAACTCTTACATGTTGATCTTAGAGTTGCACAAGAGGGTGTACTTTCAAAGTATTTAGTACCTGTTAAGACTGTTGGAACTCCAATAGGACTAAAAAACAAGGGTGTTTTAATCTTCTCTAAAAAGAGATTGAAAGTAAAATCAAAAGCTGAGGATTTACCTGATTCGTTTACTCTTGATGTAAGTAATCTTGATGTTGGTGATTCAATTCTTATAAGAGATATTGAAGTTCCTGCAAATGTAACTTTGATGGATGCTGATAGAGTATCTGTTGTAGGTGTAATCAAAGCGAAATAGATTGTGATTCTCCTAGTTGGTCTTGGAAACCCTGGAGATAAGTATAAAAACAATCGACACAATATAGGTTTTATGCTCATCGACAAATTAGTTGATGAGTTAAAACCAAGTCCTATCAATAAATCATCTTTTAAAGGTGAGCTTTTCAAAACTAAAGATATGCTACTTCTAAAACCATCTACCTTTATGAATCTTTCAGGCGAAAGTGTAAGAGCTGTAAAAGAGTACTATAAGATTGATGATGTAGTCGTTTTTCATGATGAGCTTGATATTCCTCTTGGAATGATTAGAGTAAAGTCTGGTGGAAGCAGTGGTGGACACAATGGTATAAAATCAATCGATGCACATATTGGTAATGATTATGATAGAGTTCGTCTGGGGATTGGAAGACCAAAACACAAAAAAGATGTAACAAATTATGTTTTGGGCGATTTTAGTAAAGAAGAAGATGAGTGTTTACAAAAAGTTTTGGATAAAGCAAAAGATATTGCTTTGGATCTAAGAGAGTTAAACATAAAAGAGATAAATCAAAAATATCAACTAAAAAAGAGTCTATGCGATGAAGATCTATCAGAAATTTCTACTAAAAAAGTATTTTAAAAGTTTTCTGATCCTATTTTTGGCATTGGAGATCTTTTTTACAGGTATTGATCTGATGCAAAACTTTAAATCTCTCCCAAAATCTGCAAATCTACAAATCATATATGCGATATATAAATTTTTAGGATTTATGCAATACACATTACCTCTGTCTTTGATCTTTGCTATGATAAGTACTATCTTTGGCTTGATAAAATCTAGTGAATTAGTGGCTTTATACTCTCTTGGAATATCCAAAAAGATGATTATCACACCTATATTAGCTCTTAGTATGGCAATCACAGCCATTTATATACTACTAGGTTTTAGTGATGTGGTAAAGGCAAATGATAGAGCAGATAATATCAAAAAATATGGAACCCCATCAATAACAACGAAAAATCTATTTATCAAGTCTAAAAACAGATATATTTGGATTGGCGAACTTTTACCGAGTGAAAAAAGAGCAAAAGAGTTTAAGATTTTTATCACCCAAGATCATAAACTAAAAGAGATATTAGAGGCTAAAGAGGCGATATTCCAAGAAGACTCATGGCTTCTTAAAAATGTCACTCAAACAATCAAAGATCCACTAGATGCAAAAAATCCAAAACTAACGATAAAAAGCTTAGATCACTACAAGTCACTAAAAGATTTTAATCCACAAATGCTCAACAATATTTTCAAGGGTGAAGGGCAACTAAAGATACAAAATATTCTAAAATCGATAAGCTTAATGAACAAAGATGGGATAAAGACAAACACTCTAAGAGCAAGACTTTATAATATCATCATCTTTCCACTTTTAGCTCCCATAGTAATATTTGGACTATTCTTCCCTCTTCCAATCCAAAGAAGAGGAAGCAATATAGCTTTGCTTAACTCTACTTATATATTTATCACCCTGCTAATATGGGGTCTTATTTTTACCATGTCAAAGATCTCCCAAAATGGAGCCATATCTCCTGAGATGGGCATCATCTTTCCGATGGTATTGCTACTGATTGCATCTGTAGTGGTTTATTATAGACATAGTAAACTTTTAGATTAAAGATCATCTAA
>CAZYJF010000052.1:0-8414 GCA_964647715.1 uncultured Sulfurospirillum sp.
CAAAACATTCTCAGGAATCTTTGATAGATCTATAGTTGTAAAACCGGCAGCTTTGACACTTGGAAGTGGATCCCAAGTATATTTCATCGCTGTCAGTGCACCTATACCGCCCGCTGCAGTAAATAAACCTAATGCAGCACCGAGAAAACTTCGTCTCTCTTTTTCAACAGCCATTTACTCTCCTTTATAAAATGTCAGCCAATTATACTACTTAAATTCTTTTAAAAATGTTAATTTGACTATAAAATATACTTATAGTTAACAGATTTTAAATAGATTAATAAAAAAATGTTATAATATTTTTATGTTTACAGGATTGATTAGAGAGATTGCGACAGTTGTTGCGTTTAGAGGTGATGACTTAGAGATAAGAGCTCAGTATAGACCTAAAATTGGTGATTCAATCGCAATAAATGGTGTCTGTTTGACTGTGGTTGACTTGAGTGATAATGGCTTTAAAGTGGAGATTTCACCAGAAACTAAAAATAAAATAATTTTAGAAAATTATAAAGAGAAAGTTCATATAGAACCTGCTATGAAGTTTAGTGACAGGCTTGAGGGACATATCGTTCAAGGTCATGTTGATACGATTGGAGTCATTGAAAGAATAGAAAAATTTGGCAATTCGTTTGATTTTTATATCAAAATAGATAAAAATTTTATCAAATTTGTAGTTCCAAAGGGAAGTATTGCGATTGATGGAGTAAGCTTAACGGTCAATGATGTCTATGAGAGTAGTTTTAGACTTACTATTATCCCCCATACTGTGGAGAATACACTTTTTAAGAGTTATAGAGTTGGAAGCAAGGTTAATATCGAAACTGATATGTTTGCAAGGTATATTTATCATATCTTTGGAAAAAAAGATGAATCACTTTCTTGGGAGAAGATAGATTCGATTATGGCTAGATTTTGATGATATTTTCACCATATTATGATGAACTTCTTGTGCATATCAGTGATAGAAGAGGTGGTGTTAGTCCAAAACCGTATGATAGTTTAAATCTTGCTCTTCATGTCGGAGATGATCCAAAAAATGTCTTGCAAAACCGAACGATTCTCTCAGAAAAACTTGGATTTAATCTACAAAATCTAATCTATATGGAGCAGACCCACTCAAACAATGTTGAGAGAATATACGATCCTTCTATCAATAAAATTGAAAACTGTGATGCACTGATAACAGATATGAAAAATATCCCTTTGATGGTGATGGTGGCTGATTGTGTACCTATACTCTTTTATGATCCCTCTAAAAATGTGATTGGTGTTGCTCATGCAGGTAGGAATGGTACATTTTTGGAGATTTCAAAACAGACAGTTAATAGAATGAAAAAAGAGTTTGAAACAGATCCTTCTGATCTTAAAGTTTTAATTGGAGCATCGATTGGAACTTGCTGTTATGAAGTGGGAGAGGATATTGCCGATATAGCAGTAGAGAGCTTTGGTAAAAAGTATGTTGATCTAAGAGATAAAAGGTTTTATCTTGATCTAAAAGAGTTGAACAAGGATCAGTTGATGAGTGTTGGGGTCAAAGAGCAAAATATAGAGCTTTCAAATATCTGCACATCTTGTGATCTAAACTACTACTCATATAGAAGAGATGGAGTTACTGGTAGATTTGCCGGTGTGATGATGCTAAAATGAGTCAAAAAGATAAAGCAGTTGCACTAAAGTATGATCAAAGTAATGCCTCAGCTCCAAAAGTAGTAGCCACAGGAAGTGGTGAGACAGCAAAAAGGATCATCCAAAAAGCAAATGAGTTTGATGTGCCGATTTTTCAAAATGAGGCTTTGGCAAATTCATTGTTATCACTTGATGTAGATGAGCAGATCCCAGCAAATCTCTATAAAGCAGTAGCAGAAGTGTTTGTCTGGCTCATGCAAAGTGAGCAGAAAGCTTCAACAAGTAGCTAGAGTTACCCTAACTATCTTTGAACTCCCTCCAAAACAGGAACAAATTTACAAGCTTCTAATTCTTCCATCTTGATAGAGTCGCCATTTTTATAAAATCTAGTGATGATTTGAGTACCACCTTTTTCTATAGGAGCTACTAAAATACCACCATCTTTTAGTTGTGAAAATAGATGAGTTGGAGCCGAGGGAGCAGAGGCTGAAAAGAGGATTCTATCATATGGTGCATAGCTTCTCCATCCTCTGTTTCCATCGTCAAATCTTGTGTGTATATTGTTTATATTTAGTTTGGCAAATCTAGCTTTTGCTTCGATTAGGAGCTTTTCAATCCTTTCAATCGTAAATACTCTACGAAATAGATTGCTCAAAACAGCTGCTTGATAACCACTTCCACATCCTATCTCTAAAACACTATCAGCACCCTCAGGTTTTAGGGCTTCACTCATTTTTGCAACTGTCAACGGAGAGCTTATCCATTGGTTAGCTGAGAGTGGAAGAGCTTCTAGTTTATATGCTAGATGAGTGAAACCTTGAGGGACAAAAAGCTCTCTTTCTGTTTTGGCAATAGCCTCTTTGACAAGTGGGCTAAGAGGAAAAACTTTGTCTATCTCATTTGCGAGTTGTTCGGATTTATGAAGATGTAAGCTGTTGTTTTTTAAATGTTTTCTAATCATCTTAGTCCTATGTCCATATATCTTCTCATCTTTTTTATCTCATTTAGATCGGCATCCAAAGATATAAACTCTTTTGAGTCATCTCTATACTCAAGTCCAAAAGGGGTGATAATCCCAGAACTTCCTGCCATATCTTCTTGGGTGCTGTTAGAGAGAATCACAAAGGCTTGGTTTATGATAGCCATCGAGGCTGTGATCTTCTCTAACTGCATCTTTCTTAGCTTTCCCCAAAGGGCTGGAATCATGATGATATCTGCTCCTTTGATTCTCTGCCAAAGATCTAGAAATCTTATCTCAAAACAGATTAAAATCGCAAATCTTAAACCGTCTATTTCAATAATTTTAACTTTTTCTTCACTACCTGCTGTGTAAAACTTATGCTCATCTCCAAAACGAAAAAGTTTTACCTTGTCTTGAGAGTGGACAATCTCGCCTTGGTGTATGATCTTGGCAGTGTTGTAAAACTTATCGTCTCTTTTTTCAATAACACTAAGGGATATTACTCTATTTTTAGAAATATTTTTGATCTGTTCTAAAGCCTCTTTCGAAAAAGAGTGAGCTTTTTCTAACGAATCAAATGAAAAGTTTGTCAAACAAAGCTCAGGTGCTACAACAACTGCGTCATCTGAACTCTTTTGCATGAGTGAGATTAGAGTGTTTAGGTTTTTCTCATAATTTGTTTGGCTAAACTCAAAGTTTAGAGCAACTAGCTCCTTAGAAGTCATCTAGATCAAGACTTCCTTTGGAGTAGTTTGCCACATTTCCTTCGAAAAAGTTGGTCTTTTGATCGTTAAAGCTTGAGAAGTTATCAACCCACTTGATAGGATGTTCTTTATTGTACATTTTATTTAGTCCAACAGCAGTCAATCTTTTATCAGCTAGATGTTGGATATAATCTTCTATGATGCTATCAGTCAATCCTAAGATATTTCCCTCAGTGATATATTTTCCCCAAGATATTTCGAGCTCAACTGCTTTTTCAAACATATCATAAACTTCATCTAAAAGCTCTTTTGTAAAAAGATCAGGTCTCTCTCTCTTGACTACATTGATCATGTTTTGAAAGATGAGAAGGTGAGTTACTTCATCTCTTTGGATGAAACGGATCATTTGAGCAGATCCTAGCATCTTTCCACTTCTTGCTAGTGTGTAGAAGAATGTAAATCCACTGTAAAAGTATATTCCTTCTAATATCTGGTTTGCAAACATCGCTTTTACCATATCAGTTTCATCTGGTTCTCCATCTGCTAACTCATCATAAACTGCTGCTATATAGTCGTTTTTCCCCTTTAAAGTAGCATCTTGTCGCCACATATCGTAAATCTCATCGCTGTTTTGTGAGATACTATCAACCATCACAGCATAACTTTGGGAGTGTAGAGCCTCTTCAAAGGCTTGTCTTACCAAGATCAGATTAATCTCAGGTGAAGTGATATAGGGATTTACATTGTCGATTAGGTTGTTTGTCTGGAGTGAATCCATAAAGATTAGTTGTGAAAGAGCCTTGTCGTAGGCATTTTTTTCTGATGGTGTTAGTTGTTTGTAATCTCTTACATCTCCTGTTAGATCAACCTCTTTTGGGAACCAAGTGTTGTTTAGCATCATATCCCAAAGATTGTAAGCCCACTGATACTTGATCTTGTTTAGCTCAAATATACCTGTTGGATTTCCACCAAAAACTTTTCTATCATTCACCTTCTCATGTGAGGAGGGATTGTATATCTTTTTTCTGTGCATACTTGACCCCTTAAATACATTTAATTTCCTGAGATTATAGCAAAGTTCTTTGAAAGATTAGCCAAATTAAACACAGAACAAAACTAGGCAAGTTATTTATATTTGCCTAGTCTTTCAATCAACCTGCATGTGCATGGTGAACTTCGATGAGATCTTCTATATTTGCCCCTAAAACATAAACATTTTCATAACCAAGCATATCTAAGTATCCTTTTGCTCTATTTGCAAACCATCCCTTCAAACATGCTATGACTATCGGAGTTGTATGGTCGCTAGGTATTTGGTCAATATAGTCACTAAATTCGGTGATAGGGGTAAAAATGGCATTTTTTATCCCAGCCTCTTGTGCATTTTCTCCACTTACTTTTGCCGGTGGTCTTACATCAAGCAGAATCGCCCCTGCATCCATTATAAGTCCTCTACACTTTTTTATATCTACATGTGCCAAGTCATCTTTTGAATTGTTGTTTTTGATAATACTTTCTAAGATCTCTTTGTCTTTTTTATTCATGTCATACTCCTTCTTTTAAGTTCGTGGGTATTTTATAATATTTTTTCAAATTTTTTTGCTACAAAAGTAGCATACTACTCTTTATGGTGTTCCATCTCATACTCTTGCTCAAAAATATTTTTATGTCTTGTTATGATGATTACTAGAGCTGTAGCATAGACAAAGGTTGAAAGCAAAATGACACCCACTACAATCGCTTCAAACATCTCTTTGTATTCAAAACTATCAGGCAATAGTGTTAACATTACGATGGAAAGTCCCCCTTTGATACCTGAAAATAGAAGTACTGTCCACCATCTAAGATTTATGTCAGTCATCGTTTTAAAGCTATTTGAGATAAAAGCGAATTTTGCCATGATTATTGCTCTTATTATAGTTGTGATAAGAAACATAAGTAGTATCTCTTTTTTGTACTCTAAGAGTAAGTGAATATCTACAATACTAGCCATAGAGATAAAAAGTAGGGCATTGGCTAAGAGTGCTAAGACTCTTATATAGTCTAAGTTTTGTTCATGTCTGTCAATAGTGGTGATATCTCTTTTGAATTTTTTAGTCAATTTTGCTATGACATTTTTGAATATACCATCATCTTTGATCTTGGATTTTCTTTTTCTTCTTAACTCTCTTTCTGCCTTTTTTAAAGACTTTTCGGTGATATGATTTAGAGTAATAACTGAAACTATAACAGCTAATAGACCAGATACATGATAATGTTCTGCTATCTCAAATGCCAAGTAAGCTGTTAAAATGATAAGTAGTAGTTCACTCATATGATCTTGAGTTTGTTGCATCAAGACAATACCCAACAACCCAACTAAAAAACCTATCAAAACTGAAAGAGATATAACTTTTAGACTTATAAAGGCGATATCTCCTGCTCCTACACTTTTGCCCTGCATCATAGGAATGGCTATAAAACTAAAAATTATCAATGCCGTTGCATCATTAAAAAGAGATTCTCCTTCGGCTAATATTTTAAGTTTATGAGGAACCTTAAAACTAGAAAAGACACTCACTACAGATACAGGATCAGTAGCTAAGACCATCGCAAAAAGTGCGATAATAGCTCCGGCTTGAAAATGGTATTGTGAGAAAACTGTATTTGTTATGATATATCCAGCTATAATGGAGAGTATGACTGCAAAAAGAGCCAAATATAAAAGACTCCAAAAGTTTTTTTTAAGATCATCTAGTTTTAGTTGCAAGGCATCAGAAGTGATGAGAATAGGTATTAAAAATAGTTCAAGTTCTGCAAATTGCTCTTCTGAAAAAAGTTTGTGAGTAGGGAAAATAAAATAAAATAGATAACTAAGTGCTATAAGTGTTATGGGTGAGGGTATATTAAAATGCTTTTGTCCTTCAATCGCCAAAAACAGTATCGTCAAAATAACAATAAGTGTGATTATCATGCAACAACTCCTTTTTATAGGAGTTATTGTAACAAAAGTTGATTAGATAGTCTAGTTTTACCATCTAATCTTCTTTATTAACTGTATTTGAGAAATTCTACCCACTCTATTATCATCTCAAGTGATGGATGGGCTAAGTTATCCGGAGTAGGATATCTCTCTATATAATCTTTAACTTGTGAAAAAAGATGATATGTATCAGCATTTCTAAGTTCTTCTCTACTTCTTACACCAACAGATTGAAGTATCTCAGCATAATCTCCACTAATCTTAGGATGTTTCATAAGATCACTCATGATAGCCCATGCTCTTAGTGTTTGGAAATCAATATCAAGTTTTTTTGCCATCTTTTTAGTCGCTTCATCATCATTTAGGAATTTATTTGCTAGATAACAACTATCAAAAATACCTCTTTTTTTCAATCTTATAGCAAATCCTGCACCAATACCAGGTATATCTTCTAACTCATAACACTCGACCATATGATCTTTGATTTTACGAGTATTATCATGATCTACCAAGTTTTCTGTATATCTATTGTCTTGTACTAGATGTTGTGATTGATTGGAAATAGTATCTTTTGTACTATACTCATCTTCTAGAACTTTTAATTTTTTGTTCCACATATCATGTTCAAGTTGCAATTTTTGCTCATAGTGTTGAGTAAGATCTTCAATTTTTGCTCTAGATTCTCTTTCACAAGCATCAAGTTCTGATCTTAGTGCCTCTATCTCTTTTTTGTTTCCACCTCTTATCCACCATCCTATCAAACCACCTAATAATCCTGCTAGTAGCAAACATGCTAAAATTTCTGCCAATATGTAACCCATTATTCATTCTCCTTAATTTTAAATTCTATTCTTCTATTTTGTGATCTACCAAAAGTTGTAGCATTGTCTGCTATAGGCATACTCTCCCCATATCCCTTGGCAATTAGCCTAGAAGATTTAATACCTCTTTTTTGAAGATATCTTTTTACTGTCAAAGCTTTTGTTTGACTTAGTTTTAAATTCTCCTCATCTGTACCTATAGAGTCTGTATGAGCTTCTATGTAGATCTTTGTATTTGGACATGATTTGGCTATGTTTGCAAGAGAATCTAATAATTTTTTACTCTTGTTTGCTACTCTTTTTTTATCCAAAGAGAAGTAGATTTTTTGTGAGCTTGTTAACTCATCAAATCTCTCTTGACAATATGCAGCACCTAGATCTTGGTATTTTTTTACTTTATGATGCAGTTTTTTATGATGAACATTCTTTCTATTTGTAACCTTAGCTATATTTTTACTCGTTAAAATAGTAGGTTTTGTGATAGATGCTACTTCATTAACTGGTATTGCTTTTATTTCAATTCTTCTGTTTTTAGCCTTACCTTCACTTGTCTTATTGCTTGCGATAGGTTTAGATTCACCATATCCTATGGCAACTAATTTAGAAGAGTCTATCCCTTTATTTAGAAAATACTCTCTAATGGCATTAGATCTTTTTTGACTTAGTTTTAGGTTGTATCTTGCACTTCCATCTGAATCTGTGTGACCTTCTATGATGAATGCACTGTTTGGACAACTAACCATAGTCTCTTTTAGATTATCAAGAAGCTCGTAACTACTCTTAGCAATCTTTGCACTATTGTATTCGAAGTTTATTTTTTGAGATGCTAGAAGATTTGCAAATTTCTCTTGGCAAGTAAGAGCCTCTTTTTTTGCTTCTTCTTCTGTGATGCTTGTAGTATTTGTTATAGAACTTACAGTATCGTTTAAGTCATCTTTTACAGGTTTGCTTACTTCTATCGTTGGAATTAATTGTGCAAGATCGTCATTGGTTTTTTCATGTTTTTCTTCTTTCTCGGTATTTTTCTCTTTTTCAGATGATTCAAGTGCATCAGCAAGAACATTCTTAGTTTCGGTGGTACTATTTTTCTCTTTACCAGCAATTGTCACATCTTCTAACTTCATCTCTTCTATTTTTATAGGAGGAACAGATAGCTTGATATCGCTGTTAATATTTGTGCTTAAATGCTGTTTAAATTCTTCAACAAGCCTATCTCTTGTACTATCTCTATCAAGATAACCTTCGAAAGTAAGATTATTATCGACTATATCCATATGACCATAATTTAGTGCAGATAATTCATCAATCGCTAATAGTGCGTCATCTTTTGGAAGATTGGA
>CAZYJF010000053.1:0-8184 GCA_964647715.1 uncultured Sulfurospirillum sp.
AGGCAAGAGCTTCTGGGATAAGCTCTTTTAGTATAGATTCGACCCTTTTTAATTTGATACTCTTTTCCATGGCGAAATTATATACTAGCTTTCTCTTCTACCTCTTTGAAGCTCTCTAAGAAATCTCCAGCTTTTATATCATTGTAACCAACGACTCCAATACCACACTCATAACCTTTGGCTACTTCTCTTACATCATCTTTAAATCTTTTTAGAGATGAAACTTCACCCTCATAGATAACGACACCATCTCTAATGACTCTAACTTTTGCACCTCGGTTGATAACTCCATCAGTTACAACACAACCTGCTATCTGTCCTAGTTTTGGTACACTAAAGACCTCTTTAACTTCTGCTTGACCTAGGTTTTCTTCTCTGATGATTGGAGAAAGAAGACCACTTAAGAGGTCTTTTACATCGTCGATTAGATCATAAATGATATTATAGGTATTGACTGTTACACCTGCTCTCTTTGCTTTCTCTTTTACACTACCAGTAGGTCTTACATTAAATCCAAGTATTACAGCATTTTCACTAGCTTCAGCCAAGGCGATATCACTCTCTGTAATTCCTCCTACACCACTGCTAATGATATTTACTTTTACTTCATCATTTTTAATCTTCTCTAAGCTTCCTTTTAGAGCTTCAAGTGTTCCTGCAACATCAGCTTTTAGGATAACAGGTAAGTTTTTGATCTGACCTTCTGCAATTTTGGCACTTAGATCATCAAGTGTAACTTTTGTAGATTTTGAAAGCTCTTTTTGTCTTATATATTCAGCTCTTTTATTTGCATACTCTCTTGCCTCTTTATCGCTATCCATAGACATTAAGATATCACCGGCATTTGGAACTGTATTGAAACCTACGACAACTCCTGGCTCTCCTGGTTGTAGCTCTTTGAGTGGTTTGTTCTCTTCATTTAATATCGCTTTTACTTTACCATGAGCAATACCACAAACCATAACATCTCCAACTTTAAGTGTTCCGTTTTGCATGATAACAGTTGCCACTGGACCTCTACCTTTTTCTAAAGATGTTTCAACAACGGTAGCTTTTGCTTTTGTTTGAGGGTTGGCTTTTAGTTCGAGTATTTCTGCTTGAAGCAGTAAAGTCTCTAAGAGCTCCTCAATTCCTTCACCTGTATGAGCTGATACATTGACAAACTCATGCTCTCCACCCCAGTCAACTGGTGTAACTTCAAGTTCAGCTAATCCACTCTTTGCAAGATCAGGATTAGCATCTGGTTTGTCTATCTTGTTTATAGCAACGATAAAAGGTACATCTGCAGCTTTTGCATGCTCTATCGCCTCTTTTGTTTGAGGTTTAACTCCATCATCTGCTGCTACTACGATTACGATGATATCTGTTGCTTGAGCTCCCCTTGATCTCATCTGTGTAAAGGCTTCGTGTCCTGGAGTATCGATAAAGGTGATTTTTTGACCATCTTTTTCTATCATATAAGCACCAACATGTTGGGTTATACCTCCATGTTCACCTGAAGCTACCTTTGTTTGTCTAATCTTATCTAAAAGAGAAGTTTTACCATGATCTACATGTCCCATGATTGTAATGACAGGAGGTTTGACGATAGTGTTTTCGTCATCTTCAAGCTCTTCATAATCTTTTTCATAGTCAAACTCATCAAGAGGGTTGATTGTGTGGACTTCCACATCAAACTCTTCAGCTAGGATCTCTATGGCATCTTTATCCAAAAAGTCATTTTTTGTAACCATTAATCCAAGTCCAAATAGAACTTTTATGATATCACTTGTCTGTTTTCCTATCTTTTCAGCAAACTCATATACCCTAATATCTTCAGGTATTTGAATACTTTTAATCTCTACATTTGACTCTTCTTGTTTTCTTCTTCGTCTTTTTGTAGTTTTTCTACTGATACCTCTTTGTTTGATAAAACTTGTTCTTTTTGTAGTTCTCATCTGAGAAGGATCAAATTTTTTCTTTGTTTGCCCCTTCTGCTCTTCTTCATCTTTGATATTGAAGTTTAGATCGTGCAGTACTACCATCTCGTTTTCACTCATCACATCTATGGCATTGATATCGCCACCACTGAAGATATCGATTTTTTCTGAATCTGTTGATTTTGCAGTTGCCGGTGATTTTTTGATTTTTTTCTTTTTCTTTGCACCCTCGGCTAATTCTGGAAGAGCATAATCAGCTTTGACACTGCTTTTTGCAGAAGATGGAGCTTTTTTCTTTTTGACTATCATCAAGCCTCTTCTTTTTTTCAAAGAAGCTTTAGCCAATGGCTCTTTTTCTACGATCTCCTCTTTTTTCTCTTCTTCTTTTGGAGGATTTGTCTCTTCCTCTTTTACCTCTATCTTTTTTTCTGGCTTTTCTTGTGAAGACTCTTCTTCTTTAGTTTCTACAACTTTGCTAGTTTTGCTTTCTTCTGCTATTTGTTTCTTTTGAACTTTTTTTGGAGATTCTTCTTCTTTTTTCTCTTTTACGGGAGCTGCTTCTTTTTTGACTTTTGGTTTTTCGCTAGCACTCTCTTTCTCTTTTGTTTGTGAGGGCATATTGTTTTTGCCAGTGAGGATATAATCCATCAAATATCCAGCCTCTTCAATTGAAACAGAGCTATTGGCTGCTTTAACCTTCAAAGTTAACTCTTGTGCCTTTGCCAATACAGCTTTTGCCTCTAATCCTAGCTCCAAAGCGATATCGCTAATACGAACTTTATCCATCAATAATACTCTCCAACTCTATGATTTTTATGCTTTTTTTGCACATGCTACTTACTCTTTTAAGAAGAATCTTCCTGCAATCTTTCTTAACACATTTACTACATACATAGAAACTTCTACCTACATTGCTGTATGGTATAAGCACTCTATCTTTGCATTGTAGTCTCGTTAGCGAAGATTGCTCAAAACGCCCACGACACACTATACACATCCGTAAAGGTTTAGAATTTGCATTCTTGGTATTTAACTCTATTATAATGTTCCTTAAAAAAGATAGTTATTTTTCTATTAAATATCCGATATTATCGAAATCAAATAGTTCTATTCTAAATTTTGGAAATTGATTCATCATCTTTTTTTGTAGATCTTTCGCATCATCTTCATATGCAAGATTAAAAAATGATGATCCACTTCCTGAGAGTGTACTCATCAAAGCACCATTTAAGAGTGCAAATTTTTGAACTTTGTAGAGTTCTCTCATACCATTCATCCTGATATTTTGGTGGATCTTATCCTCAGATGCCGCTCTTAGTACTGACCAGTCTTCATTAAAAAAAGCAGCTGTCAATACTGCTGTGTGAGTGAGATTGAAGATAGCTTTTTGCATAGAGATGTTTTTGCTCATTTTTGCTCTACTTTTTGCTGTTGACATAGATTTGTTTGGTATGACTACGACTGCTTTTAAGTAGGATGGTATATCTTTTTTTTGGGTATATACATGCTCATTTTTGATAGCCATAGAAGCGGTAAATCCACCATGTGCTGCTGGAGCTATATTATCAGGGTGTGATTCATAAAAGAGTGCTTTATCTACGATGCTTTCTTTACTCATCTTAAGTCCTGCCATCTCATATGCAGAGGCTATGGCTGATACAATAACAGCAGATGAGGAACCTAGACCTCTTGAAAAAGGTATATTGTTGTGAAATTCAAAACGAAAGTTATCTCGTCTTCCTATGAGTTTTGTGTAAAAATTGTAAAATATATTTACAAATTGATTATTTGTCTTAATCCCTGGACGATTTGCTCCTTCGCCGTGGATTGAGACACTGATGAAGTTAGATTCTTTGATAGTTATATTGTTATAGAGGCTTAAAGCAAGTCCTAGTGAATCAAAACCAGGACCTAAGTTTGCACTAGTTGCTGGAACTCTTATATTCAAAAAATCTCCTTCTTCTAAACTGCCGGTAAGATATAAAGTGGCTCACTATCACTATCAAAGACTTTGTGATCTAAGATATTAGGTAGTTTAAATCTATCTTCAAGCGGCTCTTCTAAATGAACTAGAGATATTTTACCATTTTCTTTCATAAAATACCTTGTGCCGATTGCCTTTATGGGAGTATTGTTGTTAAAGATAAATCCATCTACCCCAAAAAGCTTGCTATTGTTGCAAATTGCAAATGATTTTAAAAAGATATAGGCTACTTTGATAGCCATAAAACTGCCCGGTCCCTTGACATAGTATAAATCATTGATATGGTAGTCTTTGCCTATCTTAGAGACTGTTTTTGGAAGTGAAGTACTTGTTTGTTCATCAGATTTTATCACTTTTATCAATTTTTTATTTTCATAAAGTCCTATTAGGGTAGGTTTTGAAATGGGGATGATTAGAAGATCTATATCTTTTATGAAAATGCCTTTGTAAATGTAATATCTTTTACATTTTGAAGATCTGTTATAGTGTAGTTACTAGGATCACTTAAGATCTTTAGTGTGAGTTTGTGGTTTAAGTCGTGGCTTCCTGCATGGGATTGGTAGTGTCCTAAATAGTTCATACCAAGAAGACTCAAATCTCCAATAGCATCTAAAATCTTATGTCTTACAAATTCATTTGAAAATCTAAGACCTTCACTGTTTATTACCTTTTTTTCATCGATAACAACTGCATTATCAAGTGATGCTCCAAGTGCTAGATTTTGACTTCTTAGCATTTGAAAATCTTTTAAAAATCCAAATGTTCTAGCCCTTGAGATTTGTTCTATATAGTTTTGTTTTGAAAATGAGTGGTGGAATTTTTCAAAACCAATAGCAGGATGTTTGAAATCTATAGAGTAGGTAAATTCCGTATCTGGATTTGGTGAAATTTTGACATATTTATCCCCTTCTCTTATCTCGACCTCTTTTTGTATCACCATGATCTTCTTATCAGAGTTTTGCTCTTTTAGTTTTGCTTCATTTAGCATCATACAAAAACTAGCACTGCTTCCATCCATAATAGGAGTTTCATGAGCATCTAATTTTATCAATATATTATCAACACCATAAGCATATACGGCTGAAAGAAGATGTTCTATGGTCGATACAAAATTTTCACTATCTTTACCTATGACTGTTGCCATTTTGGTATTGATCACATTTTTGGGACTTGCTTCTATGTAGGTTTTGGTGTCACTTCTGTAAAAGACTATTCCACTGTTTGGATCAAGTGGCTCTAGGCTAAAGTATATGGGTTCGCCTTTGTGCAGACCAATGCCGACACCTTCGACTTTTTTTGCAAGGGTTAATTGTCTCAAATCAAATCCTCTATAAGAAGACCATCTTCAGTGCTTTTTATCTTTTTTAGACTCCCATCTAGTAACTCTTTATCTATAATATCTCCGTTAAATATCGCATATCCCTTGCCGATTTCTTTTAAGATCATATATTTACCATCACACTCAACTACACCGTCAATTGGTCCAAAGACAGATAGATTGCCACTGCAAATGACTTTTGCACCACTATTTACTCTGTTAAAAATAGTGACATCATCATCATTTTCTATGACAGTACCTGATCTAATGGGTGTATAAAAGACTAATGTATTGCTTGACTTTACCTCTTCATCACTGGCATCAACATAGTGAACTATCTCAATTTTTTCTTGAGGTTTTTGCTGTGGAGTATCTTTGGTTCTTAGATTTACTTTACAAGAGTCTATCTCCTTATAACAGCAATCATTCTCTTCTAGTAACTCTTTCATTTTTGGAGTGAGTTCACCTTTGATGAGTAAGAGATAATCTTTTAGTAATTGGATATTTTTATCCATATAAGTTACAAACTCTTCTTCACCTTCAACCTCTAGTTCAAAAATTCGTAAATTTTTCTGTTTTGCTTTCATTCCCTATCCAACATTTTCTTTGCATTTTCTATCACATCTGTAATATTTGTTTTTAACCAAGTACTATCCATCCACTCAGCAGGTCTTACAAAAATCCCTTGAACCAAGATACTAAAGTGTAGATGATCTCCAAGGGCTAATCCAGTTGCACCTGTTTTTGCTACAACTTGCCAAGGTTTGACTATCTCTCCTTTTTGTGCAAATATATTAGAACAGTGCCCATATAGTGAGTAGAGTCCCAATCCGTGATATATGATAAGATTGTTACCGTAAATTCCATTATAATTTGCAAATACTACAACACCTTTATTGGTAGAAAGTATATCGGCCATTTTGGTACTAGCCAAATCTATACCAAGGTGATAAGCTTCACTTACAACTGTACCTCTGTAGTTATAATACCTATGATCTCCAAATGTTCCTACTACTTTTCCATTTTTTAGTGGATAGAAAGGTTCAAGTTTAAAATCAGTCAGTAAATTTTGATCTACTTTTGAAGTGATCTTTTTGATGAGGGCGTTATTCTCTTTTCTATATATGGCATTGATGTAGTTTAGTTTTTGTGCAGGGGTTAAATCTTTTGTCTCTTCTGGTCTATCTTCGGCTAGATCAGATATCTTACCATTTACAAATCTATCACTAGCTTTTATCGTTGAAGTTTTGTATTTTCTATTTTTTAAGAAGAAGCTAAGTCTTGATCTTGATTTGTTACCTGCTTTATCAATCGCTACTATTTTGGCTGAAAACCTCTTTTGGGTAGTAGGCCATGCAAGTAGTACTGCATAATATCCTTTTTTGTAAAAAGGAGTTGGTTTAAACTCTTTTCCAAAATTGGTCTCGATGTACAATTTCTCCAAGTTTTCGTCAGTTGCTTTAAATATCGCTAGTCCTGCTCCTCCTTTGTTGATACCATATGAGGTGATGAGAGGAAAGAGTTCTGGTTTTTTTGAGTCAATTTTGATGATGGATTGCTTTTTTGAGCTATTTCCTAAAAAGAAGTTCCATCTACTAGTGTCTGTGGCAGTTATGGTCAGTTTTAGTAGTTTTGCATCGCGAGAGAGTCCTAGTTTTGGAAATTCTATATTTAAAAGATAATCTTTCATCTTTGTTTTGAAATTTTTTTGTGGAATCTCTACACTGTGATCGCCATCACTTAAGATGACATTTACACTTTTTAGTCCCGAATCATCATGCAGATGGACTTTAAGCGGAGATCGAAGATTCCAGTAGATTTCTTTTTGTAGATCTATAATAGGTGGATTTTTCTCGAACATTTTTGAATGAGATAAGTTTTTGATAGAGTAGATTATCCCAAAAATGAATAACAAAAGTAGTAATGCTCTGATATATCCTTTCCCCTGTCGTCTTCTACTCATATATTAACCTCATTTATAATCTCCTCGATGATAGGCATTTTGTCTTTAGCCAAGACAGAAAAACCTGCTGAGTCGCTATGACCACCTCCGCCGTATTTGATTGCTATCTTAGAGACATCTATCTCTTTGCTTCTTAGTGAAAACTTTACCTTTCCACTTTCATCTTCAAGAGTAAAAATACTCAATTTCACTGTTGCTAAAGATTGCAATATATCTGCTAGATGAGCAGTATCATACCTCAAAGCACCTGATTTTTTGAGCATATCTTCATCAACAGATCCAATGGCTATCTGTGCATTTTTTTTTAGCTCTATTGAGTCGATAAAAAGAGACTCAAGTCGTAGTAATGCCAAAGAGTTTCTTCTTTTTAGATTTTCACCTACAATAGCAGGAGAGGCTCCATACTCAACTAGTTTTTTAGCTAAATCAAATGCTTTGACAGTCGTTGTGTTGTCAGAAAAAAAGTTTGTATCTTCTGCAAGAGCTGTATATATACAAAGAGCAATATCTTTAGAGATCTTAAAATCTAAATTCTCCAAAATATCAAGTACTACAGATGAAGTGCTTGGCTGAGAAGGCTCTACGATATTTAGATCACCAAAAAGTTCATTACTTTTGTGGTGATCTATGTTGATTATTTTAAAGTTCTCTTTTTCAATGCCAACTCTTTTGAAGCTACCACAATCAAAACTGATTACTAGATCGCTATTTTTACTAAAGTTGTTTGTGATCTTAGAAAAGCTTGGTAAAAAGTCATATTTATATGAAATAGATTCTGTTTTATTAAATATCTTGACATTTTTACCTGATCTTTTTAGTGCTATGTAAAAAGCTAATGAGCTTCCTAGTGCATCTGCATCGGGATCTACATGAGATATTAGCGTTATCTTTTTGGAGCTCTCTAGCAACTGTTTTAATTCTTCGTATTCTCTTATCATTATCTCTTTAGTTTAGTCAATTTTTACTAATAGATAGATAATGAATCCTTTGAATTACTTCC
>CAZYJF010000054.1:0-8180 GCA_964647715.1 uncultured Sulfurospirillum sp.
GTGAGTTTTCAAGAAACTTAATAGACTTAGGATTAAATGCTCCTGTGGGAGTGATCTGGAATGAGTGGTATGGATCTCTCATGGATATAGACTATCCAAATGTATTTTTCCCAAGCGATGAAAATAAGAGTAAAATCGCTCAAACTTTTAGTCAAATCCAAGATGAGTATTCAAATTTAAGACTCATGCCATATACAAATGGATACATTCATGACATGGATTCTGGTCATTATAGTGATGCAGCAAAAGCAGCAGCTACAAAGGATATTAATAAAAATGAATATACACAACCATACTTAGGACATGATTTTGCAATCATGGATCCGACTCAAAGCTTTTGGCAAAACAAGATTTCTGAAGCTGCTAATGTAGTTTTAAATGATATTGGTGCCAATGGTGTGTATATAGATCAGATAACCGCATCTAGATCGCCAAATGATATGGATACAAAGCACAATCATCCTCTTGCTGGCGGATCTTGGTGGAGAGAGGGGTATGATAAGCTTCTTAGTAAAGTTGATGCACTAAGGGGTGATAAGTTTGTTACTAGTGAGGCAATGAGTGATTATATGCTAGATCATATTGATGGATTATTTATGCACTATAATGGAGTGAACAATATGGTACCGGCATATCAAGTAGTCTATGGTGGGAAGGTTCAACTTTTTGGATTGCATATGAATACTGGTATGTATTATGATCCTGACGAAGAAGGTTTTGATCCTCAAAGCTACTATATGGGGAGGATTCGTTCATTTATCTTTGGTACACAAGTAGGTTCTATTACAACATGGCTTATCAATCATGCAAATTCCCAAGGGGTAGAAAGAGATGTTAAGCTTTTTACAGTTAGCTTGGCAAAACTTAGATACTATCTTAGAGAATTTCTCTCATATGGTGAAAAATTAAAAGATATTAACATTATAACTCCTAAAAAGTTTGTAGAGGGTCAATGGGCTGATTATAGAGGTGAAATACAACATATCAAGATGCCAATGCTTTTGCAATCAGTTTACAAGAGTGAAGATGCTAAAAAAGTAGCCTTTATACTTGGAAACAGCTCTATGAGTGAGAGTGTAAACTATGAGTTTGATGTCGAACCCACTCTTTATGGATTTGATGCAAATGCCAAAGTGAAATTAATCAAATTTGATACATCAAGTCAAGGTATAGATAGTATGCATATCAGTGGTACTCTTGAGCCAAAGAGTGTAAATGTTTATATATTATATAGGTAGTATTTTACCTATGTAATTATATGGGTTTAAAGATCATAAAAATTACTAAGGATAAATGATGAATAAAATACTAGCTTTAATACTTTTTAGCATAAATATAAATGCCCAATGGATATCTCCTAAAAAATCTGACTGTACTGTCAATAGTAAGTATGAAGATGATGTATCACTATGTTATGCGAGTTGGAAGGATACGATGTTGATATGTAAATCTTTAAATGCTCGTGTTCCAACGATTGAGGAGTTGAGTAGTGTTGTAAAAGATTGTGAGGGAGTATTGGATAGTCCTAAGAATATAAAGAATAAAACTTATCAAGAATGTTATCAAAAAAAAGGTTTTTCAAATGCTTATTATTTTTGGTCTGCCACTGCTGATAAAGATAGAAAAACATATGCTCAAGATATTCATTTTCGTAATGGAACAACTTATTTTAGTAAGAAAAAAAATCGTCTAGCTATACGCTGTATAAAAAATTAGATATTGATGAAAGATTTTTCAATACAGTAGAGGGTCTAAAACTCAAACCCTCCACCTGCTCCTTTGTTCATACTCTCATATACAGCCTTGACATATCTTGATCTCACTTCACAGCCGATTATCTTTTCACACTTCATACAAGAGTCCACTTCATTTGAGTTTTGGCACTCTTGAAGCTTTTTTAACTCCTCTTGGAGTCTTTGCTCATAGATATCCAGCTCTTCTTTAGACTCTTGCATATGCCTCTTTTACCCTTCCTATCTCATAAGATGATCCAAAAAAGCAAGGTGTTGTATCGTGGATATGTGCTGGGCTTAGATCAAGCAGTCTGTTTTTAGCATCTATCGCCTCACCTCCAGCTTTTTCATAGATAAAGGCGAAGATAAAGACCTCAAAAGTCATCCTAAGTTTCCCTTTAGGTTTGTCGCTGGTTCCTGGATATGAGAACAATCCACCCCCTTTGATGAGGATTTGGTGAAGATCAGGTACCATTCCACCACTGTATCTTAGTCTATATCCTTCGCTAAATAGGGAGTCTATCAACTCTTTGTGGTGAGGATACCAATACTTTTGTGTAGCTCCTGGGGCATTTAGTTTGCCTTTCCCTTCTAACTTTAGGTTTTGGACAAACTCAAACTCTCCTTTTAAGTTTAGCCTATACATCCTGACATCATCACTACCATCAGCTATCACCATCTCCACTCTTGGACCATATACCACATAAACTGCACTTTTTAGATTTTTTCCACTGTAATCGTTTTCATAGATTCCTACAATCGTACCTACTGAGAGATTGACATCAGCCAAAGATGAGCCATCAAGAGGATCATAGGCGATTAGGTATTTGCCATCATCATTTATCCTCAAAGCTTCATCTTTCTCTTCACTTGCTAGCTCTTTTATCTGAGGGATATTTTTAAGCTCCTCTTCGATGATTAGATCACTTTGGATATCAAGCTTTAGTTGAGTATCGCCTGTTTGGTTTTGATTGTTTGAGTAGCTTGTGTCGCCTTGGACTATTGCTTTTTGAATTTTGATTGCTGATCTTTTTATCGCTTCATAAATCTCTTCCATTTTATACCTTTTTTGCATTTTTGAAGATCCACTCAATGATAGACTCTATATCGTTTAGATCTAAGATTTCTATATTTGAGGGTATTTCATATTTTTTAATATCGACACTTTTATCAATAGCTATTGCTTTAGAGTAGGGTAGATAACTCTCATCAATTTTTTCTCTAAATATAGAAATCCTAGGAAATTCAAGCTCCTTTAAGCCCTCTATCAAGAGAAGATCAAAATCTCCTACCATCTCAATCACATCCTCGACACTACTTTTTTGATGTGAAAAATAGGTGGTTCTAGTAGGTGAGAGGACTACTGTATCGGCTCCTGTTTTAAAAAATTTGTCGCTATCTTTTCCTTTAATATCAAATTTTGCTTTATCTTTTGGATCGTGTTTGATGATAAGCACTTTGTAGTTTGATACCAAAACTTTGGATATCTTTTGAATGAGTGTGGTTTTGCCACTGTTTGAGGGGCCGCTAAATGCGATAACTTTTCTGTTCATAGCTTGATTGTAACAAATTCTAAATTAGTTTAGTGTAAAATGTTTCTATGAAAAAAAGATATTTAACTCTCCTTACGATTTTACTCATATTTACAGCCTGTTCCAATAAAAAGGGTTTTTTTAGTGAAGACAAGCTTTACCAAAAAGCTCTTGTTCACTCAAAAGATGGAGCTATTTATAACTCTTTGGAGTTGAAGGCTTCGATAATCGCTACCCATTTGAATAGCTTTTTAAAAGAGTGCAAAAATTGCATGAGTGAAAGGTTCTTAATAGCTATCTATATAGACAATGATTCTAGTGATAAGAGCAAGCAGGGGTATTATAATACTTTTTATAAACTCACTATGAATGGGAAGGAACCAATCTCGGTAAAAGAGCTTTCATATGATGATGATTTGATTAAATTGGCTCCTTTTAAAAACAGGTGGGCTCACTACTATCTTATGGATTTTCCTAGTGATAAATCAAGTGATTTGATACTGACATACAAGAGCAAGAGTTATGGTGATGTGGTCTTGAAATTTCCAAGGGATTTACCTTAGTAACTCTTTTAGTGATGAGTGAAGTGTTTTTGGGATTCCAAATACTTTGGAATAGATGACATAGTTTGCCAATACTCTCTTTCCATATCTTCTAGCTTGTGCATTTGGTATGAGCTCCATACTTAAAAATGGCTCATATGCACCTTTGTAGAAAAAGTTTTTTGCAAGGATTTGCCTTCTTGTAAAACCTATTCCGCCATTGTAAGCATAAGCTACATATAGAGGATGATCTAAGTGCTTCTCCAAGTAATTTAAATGTTTATTAGCAAACATAAATGCAACTTTTGGATCAAACATCATGTCATAATCAAAGTTGGCAACACCAAGCTCTTTGGCTACACTTCTAGCTAAAAATGGCATAAATTGCATCATACCAAGTGCATAAGAGCTTGATACTTCAGTAGGAATAAAACGGCTCTCTTGTCTGCCTAAAGAGTAGATAAGAGTTTTTCTTTTTGCATCTACACTACCTAGGTACCAAAGATATGGGGTTAGAAAGTATCTAATCTTATCCTTATAGTCATAGATCATAGCAGCGATGTATGGTTCACTCCACTTACTGTTGTAGTTTAGAAGATACTCTTTTCTTTTTTCTTTTGAGACAAAAGCATCTTTGGAAAATTTTCTTTTAAAATTAATCCAAGCAAAGGGATCTTTGATATCAAAGGGAGTGTTCTTGGTCTTTGGATCAAGAGAGTAGATGATATTGCTTGGGTTTATACCTAACTCTTCATCAGCATAAATGGTATATAGATTTACATCATAAGAGTTTGAGAGGGTTTGAAGAATATTTCTATCTTTTGTAAGAAGATATTGCCAAAAAAGTGCTTTATCCCTTTCAAATACTTTTGTAGATTTTTCTTGTGAGAGTTTGAAAAATTTTAGTGCATTTTCAAGCTGTCCGTAGTTTAATGCATTTATACCAAGTAAAAAGTTGCTTTTATCGTTTAAAGAAGATGAGTCTATCTCGATGAGTGATTTTTGAAGATTTGGCAGATTTCTTCTTACGATTTTTTCAATGCTAAGGTTAAATTGTGGGAGTTTTACCAATCTTTGAAGCAAAGTTTTTGGAAATGGATGGTCATAATATCTTTGTCTAAAACTATCACCAACTTCATTAAATGTTTTTAGGATGAGTGGAGGTGATAGTTTTATGAGGGCATCGAAATTTTTTTGAGCTATTGCTTTGTATGAGGATTCTAAGTTTGGATTGTAGTTGTGCAGAGTATTTGCTATTTGAATGAGCAGTTGTTCATCCATCTTAGTAGCTCTAACCAATGGTAATCCAGCCTCTACACAATCTGCATATCTACCTAGAAGTTGTCTATCTCTAAGCGATGCACAATAGGCTTTTCTTTTTAAACTATCGATATATGGAGTGAAAGCTTTTTTTAGTTTTGGTGAGAGTCTATATACTTGAGAATAGAGTCTCTTTGCTTCGTTTTTATTGATCCCTTGTTTTAAAAAAAGATATATATAAAAATCTTTTTGTAGAGATTTTGGTTTAGAGTATAGTTGGCTCGTTGTATAAATTTTTGCCTCTAGATTTAAAGAGGCAAAAAGTAAAGCTATGAGTAAGGGTTTCAATTAAACCCCACGAAGTAGTTGTTGAAAAAAGAATATTGCAAAAAGCACGATAATAGGTGCAAGATCAAGTCCACCTACAACTGTAGGGATATATCGTCTGATAAATCTATATACAGGTTCTGTAACCCCGTATAAAAATTGAACAATTGGATTTCTTGGATCTGGATTTACCCATGTAAGTAAGGCACTGATGATGATTACCCACTTGTAAAGTTCAAGTATCATGTATAGCGTTGAAGTTATTGCATTAATTAACATCATTTTATAATCTCTCCTAAATAGTTTTTGATATGAGGATAAATATCACTTAAAATTGGATCCTCATTTGACTTAGTTAATAAAAATCTAAGTGGTTTAAAGAGAGTCTTCTCATCAAAACCACTTTTATTTGCTAGATGAGCTTTAAAATCATCAAACTTTTCAAAATATGGTGCCTCTTTGGCTATATTTTTTAATATTTGATACTCTTTTTTAAAGTCATCTGGCTCTTTTTGAGAGAATATTGTATCAATTTTTAATTTGATTTCTCTAATAGTATCTAACTCTTTGGCATATATTTTTGCAAGTTCCCCAATATCTGCACTCAAGTAGCCAAGTAGTGAACTAAGTTTTAGAGGATTAAGCCCTCTGATATGCTCTTTGTTTATTTTTTTTAGTTTATTAAGATCAAATTTTTCTTTTTTCTTTGATAAGTTCTTTATAGTTAAAAACTCTAAAGCTTCCTCTAGTGTGAAGATCTCCCTTTTTGTATTGGAGCATGTAAGAATTAGATAGTTTGTGATTGAAGATGGCAGATAACCTTCTTCTAATAAGCTTTCGATACTTAGATTATCAGGAATGACTAGATCATCTAAGTGTGCATATTTTAACTCTTTTTCATATCCTAGATATTTATGGATGAGTATCTGTTTTGCTGTGTTTTTGATCTGAGATTTGCTTTGAATGAGCATCGAGGTATCACTAAGCAAGTCATCAATAGCACAAGCAAAACTATATGAGGGATTTTTATCATGTGAGAGTATGATAAAACTATCAAGCTCATCTTTACTAAGAATAATTTGCCCCTCTAGTTCATCAAAAAACTCGATATCAGACTCTGCCTCATCAATTCTGATGCAAAATGGTTCCTCTTTTTCTAAGACTTCACTATCACTCAGATTTTTACAAGTACCACTATATCTCTTATCTAACTCTTCTTGGCTACAAAAACAGCAAAATGCTCTCTTGTCGATTAAGAGTTTTGAGGCTAATTGCTGATAGTATTTTAGATTATTGCTTTGAAAATTTATATTCTCATATTTGATATCAAAAAGTTTGAGTATCTCCAAGAGCTTTTGAAGTCTATTTTCTTGATCTTCGTCTAGCTTTATATCGTCTATTTGTATTTGAAATTTTTCATTTTGTTTTGAGCTTAAGATATAGTTTAGTAAAGCATATCTAAGGTCATTTAGATCAAAGTCTCTTTGTAGTGATGGAGTAAATCTAAGCAATCCAATCCTTTTTTTTAGTTAGATCTATTCTAACTAAAAATGATTGAATTATCTATGTAGATCACTGTAAATAGTTTTTGCAAAATTTATCGTTTTTATTTTTCCATAATTGGCTGCTAACTCCACTGAATCTCCAGCTTCAATCTTACCATATCCCCAGTGATCGTTTCTACCATTCATGTCGTATGGATATCCACCATATTTTTTTGCAGTAGCTTTGAAGATATCTATAACCTCTTCTTTACTTAGTGTTGGATTGACTGACAATACTAAAGCTGCAATAGCTGCTGCCATAGGAGATGAAGCAGAAGTTCCATTAAATCCACCACTCATTGGGGTATAGTTATATGGACCAAATCCTTTTTCACCCATGGCATCAGTGGTTACTATACTTTTGCCAGGATATCCTCCTGGAGTTACAAAATCTATAGCACTTCCATAGTTACTGTATGAAGCTATGCTATTATCACCTGTCATTGAAGCAATTGATATGACATATTTTGATTCAGATTCATCATTTATTGGGTTGTCTGAAGGATTATTACTGCACTCAATTCTTCCATCATTTCCTACTTGATAAAATTTATCCATATTACAACCGTCATTTCCAGCTGCAAAAAATACCAAAACACCTTTCCCATCTCGTCCCTCTTCAGAGAGAAGTTTTAGTGTCTTTTCAAAAGATGGTAGCATATTGTTAGTTCCCCAGCTATTTGTGATGATAGCTGCTCCATTATTTGCCATATCTATTAGAGCTTGTGAATCGTCTGAGATATTTGTGCTTGAGTATCTTGCCACGATTAATTTTGCTTCAGGAGCGATTCCTACTCCACCTAGGTTGTTGTTTCCAACTGCTGCTATTAAACCTGAACATGCAGTACCATGCCACTTGCTTGAGATTGATCTTGGAGCATTTATATCGCTGTTGTCAAGCTGTGAATAGCTGTGTATCATAGTTAACTGTTTTAATCCATCTGCATAATTTCCAAAACCTATGATATTTCTTCTTAAATCTTCATGTTCTAGATCAATCCCCTCATCATATACTCCTACAACGATACCTCTTCCTGTACCTCCTAAGTGCCAAGCTTTTTCTGCATTTATTCTATCAAGGTGCCAAGATTGCCAATAGTATGGATCATCTGTCGCTCTTGTTTTTTTTTCTATCACAAAATCAGGATGTGAAAACTCAATACCTGAACTTTGGTTTAATTGATTTGCGATTTCTAGAGTCTTTGAGCTATCTTTTATCCTATAGACAAACATATCTTTTGT
>CAZYJF010000055.1:0-8111 GCA_964647715.1 uncultured Sulfurospirillum sp.
CTATCGGCACTCTCTTTTTAGTCACTTCCATGAACTGCATTTGCATCGATACTTTCAGCAAAATCAGCTCTAATTGTTCCTGCATCTGCTTCTTTTGGATTTGTTGCACCCATAAGATCTCTATTTTTTGCTATCGCGTCTTTACCTTCAAGTACCATAACTACTACTGGTCCACTAGTCATAAACTCTACTAGATCACCAAAGAATGGTCTCTCTTTGTGTTCAGCATAAAAACCGCCTGCTACTTCTTCGCTTAGTTGAATTTTCTTCATAGCGGCAATTCTTAGTCCATTTGATTCAAATCTATCGATAATTTTTCCAATAACGCCCTTTTTTACGGCATCTGGTTTTATAATTGAAAGTGTTTGTTGCATAATTTTAACTCCATCATTTTTTAAAGGTCGTGGAGTATATCAAAAGAAAGTTTTAATTAAGTTTAAACGAATACCGAATTTAGAAGCCTAGGATGCAAATCGCACCCTAGACGAATAGATAGAAGAAATTAATCCTCTATTACAGGCTCACCTGCTTTTCCTCTCTCTTCACTCAAAGTCATACCATCTTTTGGTTCACCCCAAACAATACATCCCTCAGTAGGACATGCTTCAGCACATGCTGGAGTATCGTGGTAACCCACACACTCTACACATTTATCTTCATAAACATAGTAGATCTCCTCTCCTGTTGGATTATCCTCATCATCAACGATTGCCTCTACTGGACACTCATCTATACAAGCTCCGCAATTTATACAAGTATCTGTTATTACTACTGCCATAATTTTCCTTTCCCTTAAAATCCCAAATTAAATTTGGATACATCTTACTATACCAAAACCAAGATAAAAAATTTCTAAAACTTAAAGCTTAACTAAAGAAGTTTTTTATCATATCTACTTTGTCGGTTTTCTCCCATGAAAAGCCCTCATCCTCTCGACCAAAATGACCGTATGAAGCTGTATTTCTATATATAGGCTTTAGCAGATCAAGTGACTCAATAATCCCCTTTGGAGTGAGCTTGAAAATCTCTCTTACACACTCTTCAAGACGACTCTCATCAACCTTAGCTGTTCCATGGGTATCCACCAAGATAGATACCGGCTCCACTACACCAATAGCATAAGCTAGTTGGATAGTAGCCTCATCACATATATCGGCAGCTACGAGATTTTTTGCAATGTATCTTGCCATGTATGCTCCTGATCTATCCACTTTTGAAGGATCTTTACCAGAGAATGCACCACCACCATGAGGACATCTACCTCCATAAGTATCTACGATTATTTTCCTACCTGTAAGCCCTGCATCACCTTGCGGACCACCTATGACAAATCTTCCTGTGGGGTTGATATGATATTTTATACCATTGGTATCTAAATGTTTTGGAAGGTTTGGTTTTATAATCTCTTCTATAACTGCTTCTTTTAACTCATCTTGGGAGATATCTTCGTTGTGTTGGGTGGAAACTACTACCGTATCTACTGCAACTGGTCTTTTACCCTCGTATCGTATTGTCACTTGAGCTTTACCATCTGGTCTTAGAAATGGCAACACAGCACTCTTTCTAGCTTGTGCCAAAGAGTGAGTTAGTTTGTGAGCAAGGTGGATAGGAAGAGGCATCAAAACATCAGTCTCCTTGCAAGCATAGCCAAACATCAAGCCCTGATCTCCAGCTCCTATCTCACCATCAGCTTGATCTACACCTTGATTGATATCTGGTGATTGCTCCCCTATTCCATTTAAGACTCCAGCACTCCTATAATCAAATCCATAGCTAACATCTGTGTAGCCTATATCTCTTGCTACCTCTCTTGCTATCTCTTGCATAGGAGCATAAGTGACAGTCTTTAACTCCCCTGCGATGATACAAAATCCATTTGATATAAGTGTCTCACAAGCGACCCTTGCGTTTGTATCTCTTTGGATGATATAGTCTAGTATAGCATCACTTATCTGATCTGCCATCTTGTCAGGATGCCCCTCTGTAACAGATTCACTTGTAAATAGATAACTTTTATTCATCAGTTTCGTTCCCCTAATTTTTTTGTGAGTTTATCAAAAATATTCTTTTTGTTTAGGTATAATTAGATATGAATAAAATTATTGCACTTATCAATCATAAGGAAGATTTGAGATTTCTACTATCATCTGCACTTGACCTCTCAAGAAAAAACGATCTTTTCTTAGAGGTTTTATTTGTGGTAGAGACTCCACTGATCTACTTTCCTAACTACACATTAGACGAGAATGAACAGATCGACAAAGAGGCTCTAAAAAATGAGATAAAAGAGATTCTAAATGAACTAAATGCTGGTGAAAATGTAGCTATCTTTGTCTATATAGATGATACTTTAGATCGTTTACAATATCTACAAAAGACGATACAGATTAACTGGTTTTTACAGCATATACAGAAGAGACTACACCTAAACTTTGTATGAAGATTCAAAATCCCATACTTTGTATCAAAGATGACAAAAAGATAACTAATATAAGAATAGTTTGTGATCTAATTCACTCTCCAAAAATTCCTTTTGATCTAATAAAGAGGCTCTATCCAAATTCAAATATATCTCTTCTTTACAACTACTCCTATATCATAGATCCTAGTATGGAAGCAGACATTCAAAATAATCCCAAATTAGAGCAGTTAAACCGCGAGAAGTTTAATGAGTATAAAAGGGAGCTTGGAGTTGATGGAGAATTTTTTGTAAACAGTGGCTTTGGATCAAAAAAGCTTTTAGAGTACCTAAGCCAAGAGAATCAGGACTTATCGGCACTTCACTCAAACTTAATCGATGAGAGGTTTGTCAAGAATTACAGTGGAAATCTTTTGGTTTTTCACTAAACCATCTCCACCACCACTTCATCCTCTCTAACATAACACAGATATGCCTCTACCCTTTTATTTGTGATGGAGGATATCGCCTCTTTGTAGTCTATGACTTGTTCTAGGTATTTTGGACTTGGGTTATTTGAACTTTTGTAGTCTATGATGACAAATTTATCTTGATGCTCTACTAGCAAATCTAACTGCTTGATCTTTCCCTTATAGGAGATCATCTGCTCTTTGTAGATGTTCCCATCTACCAACTCTAAAAACTCTTTATTTTCTAGTAGTCTTTTAATCCTCTCATATATCCTATCACAATCACCCTCACATAGGATCATCTCATATCTGTTTTTCATTGCCCAAAATGCCGTCTGTAGATTCTCGTGATTAAAATCCTCAAGAAGTTCTAGCATATAGTGAAGTGCTAGACCAAAGTTAATGGCTTTGATATTGTCACCTTTTTCTTCTTGTTCTATTTGTAGTGTCTCTTGGGCACCTATTTTCAAGGTGCTTTTGTCAAATTCAAATGCTTTTTTAACAGGGGTGACTCTTTCTTTGTCAAAGTGCCTTATCTTACCCATAGAACTAGGCTCTAACTCCAAGATATCAAATGCTGATTTTTCATCTTTTTGACAGACAAACAAAGAATATTTTGCTCTTGTAAATGCAACATACAAGAGATTTAACTCATCTGATAAAATCAATTCACTATTTTTTTCCAAGGCTCTTATATATTTTTTATCGACACTATCTCTGCCTTTGAGTGTCACATATATATCTTCTAATTTGACTCCATCATATTCAAATAACAGAGGTCCTTTTTGATTGCTTTTTTGACTAAGTCTATCACAAACTATAAGATGCTCAAACTCCAAACCTTTTGACTTGTGAATAGTTAGTATTCTGATACCTGATCCTGCCTTTGATGGGGCATCTTGGCTGATACTCTCATACTCAAATAAAAAATGCTCAATATCGACAAAATTGTGTGAAATATTGATGAGTCTTAAGAGTGCTTCATCTTTGTCATAAAGTTTAAAATAGGTAATTATCTCTTTTATCAACAGAGGGAGTGGTTTTTTGATATTGAAAGTTGCAATATTTGAGACAGCACTAGGATCAAGCCCTATCTTTGTCAGAAAATTTTGAAGATATATATCTTCATGAAAATAGAGATATTTTAAAAACTCAATAATTGCCAACACTTGAGTATGGTGGATGAGCTTCATCGAACTCTCTGTTGAAACTTTCAAGCTTGAATCAAAGTCATAAATAGCAGATTTGATTTTGTAGGCATCACTATTTGCATAGGTTAAAACGGCTATATCATCTATGTGGACACCTTCAAGTAGTAGTTTTTTGATTGAGTTGATGACTGAGGATATGACATCACAGCTTTTTGTAACCTCTACAAAACCTTCATCTTTGTCACTCATAGGGAGTTGATCTATATATCCATCTATCTTATCTTTGAAGGTCTCATTTACAAATTCTACTATTTTCTTTTGGCTTCTGTAGTTTGTATTTAGGACATCGACTTCGATATCAAATCTTCTTGCTACATATGAAAAAAGCTCCTTTGAACCTCCACGAAACCTATATATAGACTGCTTTGTATCCCCTACATAAAAGAATGATCTATTCTCTTTGACTCCAATGCCTGAGTGTATCTCTTCGATGATAGGCTCTAAGATTTTAAACTGTAAGACATTTGTATCTTGGAACTCATCTATTAGCAGATGTTCTATGTTGGAGTCTAGTCTAAAATATAAAAACTCTCTATCGATTTCTCCTCTTAGGATCTTATATACATAGTATGATACATCTGAAAATTTTAACTGATTTAAATCTTTGTTGATTCTTTTTTTAGCACTCTTGTATAGATCAAAGAGCTTAAAATATCTCTCTTTATAGTATCCATCTTTGTAGATAAAATATTTCTCTAAGGACTCTTTTATCTGGTAAAGAAGATCATCGGCTTGGGGTGTATAGAACTTTTTATACTGCCAATACTCCATGCTCTCTTTAGAAACCCAACTCTTTTTGAGCAATTCATCGATAGTCTCAACTCTTAAAGTTTTTAGAGTACTTTCTTTTATATCTTGATTAATACTGAAGAGTTCATACATCTTTTTGCATAGAGATAGTATATGCTGTTCTAGTGCAAAAATATCGCCCTTTTGGTAAGATATATTCTCTAGCTCGGCATCTCTTTCATATAAAATCTCTAAAAAACCAAAAATATCTTGCAATCTCTTTTGCTCATACAAGGAAAATTCTATAAAATCCTTATAGTATCCCTCTTCCCTGACCAAGTTCAAGAATGTAGATACTACCTTTTCATCATCGATATTCTCATCAATCAAAAAATCTGGCATCAAGCCCTCATAAAGAGAGAATTTTCTCAAAATTGTTGAAAAGAATGCATCGATAGTTGAAATCTTCTGATCTGATCTTAGGTATCTATCTAGTACTTTTTGTTTATCTTCTAAGATCTCTTCTGGACTTTTCTCTAAAGTTTTTGATATTTCATTTAGCTCCGCCTCTCTTTTTGGATCATCAAGCTCTTTTAAGACTCTGGCTATTCTTATCTTCATCTCATTTGCAGCTTTGTTAGTAAAAGTCAGAGCTAATATAGTACTAGGTGAGGCACCCATAAATAGTAGTGTGATGTATCTAACCACAAGTGCAAATGTCTTTCCACTTCCAGCACTCGCTTCATAAGCCAACTCTTTTTTAAATGCCATCATCAATCCCTGTTACACAACATGATATATGGACAAAATCTACAACTGTTTATATCTTCACAAAGAGTAAAATTTTGCACCTTTGGTTTTAGAAGATCCAACTTCTCTTCAAGAAGATCCATCTTTTCATAAAAGAGAGGATCACTAAGTAACTTGGCATTTTGTAGATCATAATAAAAACAATCCTCAACATGACCTAACTTTGAACTCAACAGATGATAAAACTGTAGTTGAAAATCTGTACTTTTAGGAAGAGTTCTTGGAGTTTGAAATTTAACAGATCCACTTTTATAATCTATCACATAAAGATTTTCATCTTTTTTATCAATCCTATCGATTTTACCACCTATCGTAAAATCTCCAAATCTTCCTATCATATCCTCTTCTGTTTTATAGACTCTAAATCCATTTTGAAAATGCTCATATTCATTATGAACAAATACTTTTAATCTCTCAAGCCATAGATCTACTTGAAATTGGAAAAAAGTATTATTTTTTACCTCTTGGTACATCCTTTTTTGAAGATATAGTAGTAGTTCATCCCTATCTTCTATATGATCTTGTTCTTTGTAGAAATCATTCAGTATTGAGTGCAGTAATATACCTATATCTCTTTCGTCTTTTTTATCAGTTGGGATTGAAGCATCTTTTATCTTGGCTATGTAGCGATAGTAATACTTTCTCTTACACTCAAGAAATGTTTTCAAGCTAGAAGAGGAAAGTTTTATCTTTGTAAAATCATATTCAAGTTCTAAATTCTCTTTGAGATAGTGCTCTTTTTGTGCAAAATTTTCAAACATTATTGAGTGCAAATTTTCTATCAAACTCTCATCTTTCTCATTTATCACTATCTGAAGTTCATCTAAAAATCTACTAGGCATATTTTGTTCATCATCAACATATGAGATATTTACATATTTTGCCTTGTTAAAGAGTGAGCTATATAGGTATTTTTGTAGATTTTGTCTATCTTGAGGGGTGGGCATAGAGCAGAGTTGTCTTAACTGTGAAGATAAAAAGAGATCTTTTTGACTCCTGTTTGGTACTATTGAGTCATTAAAATCGACAACGATGACTCCATCATATGCCACTCCCCTACTCTCTAGTGGTTCTAAGACTGTGATTTTACCACCTCTTACATCATCTATGCTAACTCTTTTTAACCTCTCTAAAAATAGATGTAAAATTTGCTTGAAATCTCTACCCTTTAGTGAATTAAAAAGTTTTGAAAATAGATGAAGCTCTTTTAAAAAAGCAAGTGAGTATTCATCCTTCTTTACTTCAACAAAGCCTGTTAATTTCTCTTCAAACTCATCAAATGACTTTAACTTTGAAAAACTTTTTAAAAACTCTGCCTTTTTGTCGATCTTGACTCCTAGCCTTTTTATTCTGTAATAATTTTGAATATTTTGCTCAAGCAAATATAGATACAAAGCTTCGAGTTTTTTATAGATCTTAGAGTCAGAAAATGGCAATCCCATAGCAAAGTTAAATAGATTTTCATCATCAAAGAGCATAAGATATTTGACAAATTCAACATTTGGTGTGATAACTACTATCTTGCTTGGGTCGATATCTCTTTGGATAAAATCATAAACACTCTTTTTTATAAATGCTACTTGTAATATCCTGCTGTTTGAGCTAAAGGTATTATAAGTTGTGCTTGGAGGATTTAATCTCTTCTCCTCTATGATTGAAAGATTGCTAAAATCGATTTTGTATTTATAGTCTATTTGTAGATCAAGCCCATATTTTTTCAACTCATCTGTCATCTTTTGATTAAACCTATTTGTCTCTATCACTAAAATCAACTTTGTGATCTTTGATATCTTTTCAAAGAGTTCAAACTCAAATCGACTTAAATAACCCTCTATGTAAAGATATACGGTATCAAAGTTTTTGACATATGCTTGGTTTATCTGATATATATTTGGTAGGATTATCTTATCACAGTAGTTGTGTTCATCTAAGAGTTTGATGTATCTTGAATGAAGCTCTTTTAAGACAGCTATATGTTCTTGATATGAAGCATAATAGTCTGCAGATTCAAGAGCATCAAATGATACTTTCTCGATGGATAATTCATCAAAAAAAGAGAGTATAAATGTAGAATTTTTTAAAAATGATAAAAACTCTCTGTCAATCTTTAGAGCTGTGAAGTTTTCAAATTTACTTGCTTCTCTAAGAAGTAAGACTCTTGTATCATCATCTATAAATACCCTGTTTTCTACAGTAATGATCTTCTTTTCAAACTCTCCAATGGTTGTTAGCTTTGGAAGTATTTGATCTGATTTTATCTTCTCTTCTAAAGAGAAACGGACAGACCTTGCATTTGGATATATATGCAAGTGTCTATTTTGTAGCATTTACCTCAAACTTGTAAAATGAAGTCAAATTATCTATCTTTATTTTCGTCATGATTTGCCAACGACCAGGTTTGTCTATGAGTACTTTTTCAAAATGATAAACTCCATTTTCTTTCGATAGCAACTTTGGTTTTTTATCAAATTTTGTACTATCTGGTCTTGTAAT
>CAZYJF010000056.1:0-8077 GCA_964647715.1 uncultured Sulfurospirillum sp.
AGTGTTTGGATAGAGTCAATTATCAAAATATCATAATTATTCTTATCAAGCTCTACAAAAATATGCCCCAAATCAATTTGGCTTAACAAGTATAGATTATCACTATTTGCATCCAACCTATCTGCACGAATTTTTATTTGCCCAAGTGACTCTTCTCCACTGACATAAAGAACCTTTTTACCATTTTTTGCCAGATTTGCCCCAATCTTTAAAAGAAGTGTTGATTTTCCAACCCCAGGGCTTCCTCCAATGAGTGTCAAACTACCCATTACAACACCACCACCAAGGACTAGATCTAACTCCTTATCATAGGTGCTCATTCTATCAACTTGCTCTTTTGTGATCTTGGTGATTGATACAGCTGATTCTTTATTTGAAGAGTTATCTATCTCACTAAGCTCTTTTAGAAACTCAATTTGTGATGATTTTAATTCAACCATCTGTTCCCATGCATTACAGTTTGGACACTTTCCCATCCATTTTGCAGATTGAAATCCACAAGCTTGACACTCAAATAGAGTCTTGTTTTTTGCCAAGTTTAAACTTCCTCTTCAAAAAAAGCATCTAGAAGAGAGTCCACAAA
The DNA here is from genome assembly GCA_964647715.1 of uncultured Sulfurospirillum sp. Taxonomy (GTDB): domain Bacteria; phylum Campylobacterota; class Campylobacteria; order Campylobacterales; family QNZT01; genus QNZU01. The sequence continues at coordinate 584 of CAZYJF010000056.1, forward strand.
CTCCTCTTTATCAAACTCAATCAAATCACTCTCACTCTCACCTGTTCCAATGTATAAAATAGGCTTTTTAAGCTCTTTTGCTATGGTAAAAATCGCTCCTCCCTTTGCAGTACCATCTAATTTTGTGATGATTAATGCATCAATTCCTATGATCTCATTAAACGCTTTAGCCTGTGCAATGGCTGCATTTCCTTGGGTTCCATCTAGTATCAAAACCTTTCTATGAGGAGCACCCTCTTTAGCTTTGTTAGCAATTCTGACTATTTTTTGCAGCTCTGAAGAGAGATTTTTTTGAGTTTGAAGCCTACCTGCAGTGTCTATGATAACTCTATCAATCCCTTTGGCAATTGCAGAAGAGATTGTATCATATGCCACAGCTGAAGGATCATGACCTTGTTTAGTAGCTACTATTGGTACCGAAATCTTCTTTGCCCATCTTTCTAACTGCTCGATTGCAGCAGCTCTAAATGTATCACTAGCTCCAAGTATAACACTCTGATTTAGTCTATTTTTATAAAGATAAGCCAATTTTGCAATCGTAGTAGTTTTCCCTGCACCATTTACACCAAAGATGAGTTCAACATAAGGCTTTTTATCTATCTCCTCTTCTTTTTCCACATCCACAAAATATGCAAGTAAAACTCGTCTTACATCTTTTCTTTGAACCATATTTGAAGGAGGCATATAGTAGATGATCTCTTCAACCTGATCATAACTTACATCAGCCTCTAGAAGGATATCTTCAAGATCCTCTTTTGAGATTTTATTTCGTTTTTTGGGTGCTACCTCTTTTATTCTTTCGCTAGTTTTGCCTAAAACCTTTTTGAAAAATCCAAACATTATTTTTTCAGTGCCTTCTCTATCGCAGATTCTAGCATCTCTTGAGGCGCAGCTCCTAGGTAGTGAGTCAAATATGCTCCATTTTTGTCATAGATCACGATTGTAGGGAGTGATCTAATACCTCCTAATGCTTGAGATAAAAAGAAGTTCTCTTTAGAGTTTAATACAGGATAGTTGATCTTAAACTCTTTGATAAAATCATCCAATTCCAAATTATCTTTGTTCTCTTCCATCAAAACGGAAAATATTTGAATCTTATCTTTATACTTTTTTTGAAGATCAACAAGGTGAGGAATCTCAGCTCGACATGGAGGACACCAAGTAGCAAAAAAATCCAAGATAATGACCTTCCCCTCATAACCTTTAAACTTAATACCCTGATAATCAGCGATAAGATCATACTTATTTCCATCGCTACCAATCATATGTAATACATTTGCCGTTTTTGTTTTTGAAGAGTTTTTCTCTTCAGATATATTTTTCGTACTCTTTTGGACTTGACTCTCATTTGGACTTGATTCTTTCTTATCGCACCCTACAAACAAAAAAGTAAGCAAGGCAAAAGATACAGCTAGTTTTGTTATCATCGTTTATCCTAATAATTATTTACTTGTAAATGTACAAATTATATCCGAGAAAGGCTTAAAATGGTTAAGAGCGAGTTTAGAAAAGAAGCACTAAAGAGTCTTAGATCTGTTAAAAGTTTTCAAAAATACCCACTTGATAAAAAAATTGAGAAAAAATTATCATCATTGATAAAGAGTTTAAATGTAAAATCAATTCTGTTTTACCTTCCTTTAGGTATGGAGGTTAATTTAAAAAATCTAATGCTTAAAGAAAAAAGAGCCGGTAAAAAAATTCTTGTGCCAAAAGTTGAGAATGAAAGCTTCAAAATGGTAGAATTCAGACTGCCTTTAGAAGAGAATAGTTTTAATATTTTTGAACCAAAGAGTAGCTCCTTTAAGTATAAACGAGTAGATTTGATAATAGTACCCATCGTAGCGATGGATGCAAATAGAAAAAGGATAGGCTTTGGTAAAGGGATGTATGATAGATTTTATGCAAGATTAAAAAGAAAACCGATTATTGTTTTTATTCAGAGGATTCCTGTGATTTCTAAAGAGTTTTTATGTGATGAATATGATATTGGTTGTGATTTTTATATCTCTTCTAAAGAGATTAACTTAGGTAGAGTAAAAGATGCTAGACATTGGACAAATAGGAATAGGGGCTTTAGTAGGAAGTATAGGGACACTGCTAGGCTATAAGGCAGTTGTTAACTCAAAAAAAGATAGCTTCTTAGAGCAGTATCTTGCCAAAGCAAAAGTGATAGAGCATGAAGCTGAAAAACTTCTACAAGATGCCAAGATCAAGGCAAAAGAGCTTGAGCTTGATGCAAAAGCTAGATATGACAATGAGCTTGAAAGATTACGAAATGAACACGAAAAGAGGATGCAAGAGCTTCAGGTAAAAGATGAAAATCTAAACCAACTTTTCAAAGATGAACTAAAAACTATCACTCTAGAAAAGAATGAGATAAAAGCTATCAAAGATGAGCTAGAAAAAAGAGATGATGAGTTAAAGACAACTCAAAAACTCTATGAAAAAAAGATAGTTGATGCTGAAAAGTTGATAGAAAAAAGTGCTGGTATGACTAAAGATGAAGCGACTCAAGTGGTACTTCAAAGAGCAGAGCAGAGTGCTAGATCTGATATCGCACACATCGTTAGAAAGTATGAAGTTGAAGCGAAAAAAGAGGCAAAAAAACATGCAAACTATATCATAGCTCAAGCTACCACTAGATATGCAGGAGATTTTGCTAGTGAAAGGTTGATGAACACTGTTACTCTTCCAAGCGATGATATCAAGGGAAGGATCATTGGAAGAGAGGGTAGAAATATCAAATCACTTGAGACTATCTTAGGTGTGGATATTATCATCGATGATACTCCAAATGTGATCATCTTAAGTAGCTTCAATCTTTATAGAAGAGCGATTGCCACAAAGGTTGTAGAAGAGTTAGTAGCAGATGGTAGGATTCAACCTGCAAGGATTGAAGATATCTTTGAGAAAGTATCAGCAGAATTTGAAGCAAAGATAGAAGAAGAGGGTGAAAATATAGTCTTTGATCTAGGGCTAAACGATATGCATCCAGAGTTGATAAAACTAATAGGCAAACTAAAATTTAGAGCTAGTTATGGTCAAAATGCCCTAGGTCACTCATTAGAGGTGGCTCATTTAGCTTCAATCATAGCAGCAGAGTGTGGTGGAGATGAAAAGTTAGCAAAACGAGCAGGAATACTCCATGATATAGGAAAAGCTCTCACTCACGATTTTGAAGGAAGCCATGTAGATTTGGGTGCAGATGTCTGCAGACGATATAAAGAGAGTGAAGTAGTTATCAATGCCATCTATGCCCATCATGGACATGAAGAGCCAAACAGTATCGAATCAGCAGCAGTCTGTACGGCTGATGTTTTATCAGCCGCAAGACCAGGAGCTAGAAGAGAAGTACTTGAAGCATTCTTAAAAAGAGTAACAGCGATTGAAGAGATAGCAAACTCCAAAGAGGGTGTAAAACAAGCATATGCGATCAACGCAGGAAGAGAAGTTAGAGTGATAGCCAATGCAAAGCTTATCAATGACGATGAGTCAATTTTATTGGCAAAAGAGATAGCAAAAGAGATAGAAGATAAAGTCCAATATCCAGGCGATATAAAAGTCAATGTTATTAGAGAGTTAAGAGCTGTAAATTACGCTAAGTAATCTGTTATATACTAAGCTCTAGCATCACTGGTGCATGATCACTTCCTGTGATCTGTGTTAGAATATCTGCATCTTTTATCTTAGGTGCAAGATCATCTGAAACAAATATATAATCGATTCTCCAGCCAACATTCCTCTGCCTTGCTCTTGTCCTCATAGACCACCAACTATACTTTATCTCTTCAGGATGCAGATATCTAAAAGTATCTATATAACCACTCTGACAAACCTTATCTATCCACTCTCTTTCAATCTTCAAAAATCCGGATCTATCTTCATTCTCTTTTGGTCTTGCAAGATCTTTTTCTTCATGTGCTGTGTTTACATCTCCACAAAAGATGATTGAGTATCCATTCTCTCTCAAACTATTGATATGATCTAAAAATCTATCATAAAAGGAGAGCTTATACTCCAATCTCTGGCTTGATCTTTGACCATTTGGAAAATATACATTAAAAAAAGCTATTTTTCCAAAATGAAGCTCATTTATTCTTCCCTCTTTAAGAGTATCCACCTCATAACACTTTGAGATATAATCTGCTTTCATTGTTGAGAATGTTGCGACTCCTGATTGACCCTTTTTATGTGATGAACTAACTATAACAGTTTGAAACTCTTTTTCAAATAGAGTCTTTGGAATCTCTTCTTCACTGGCTTTTATCTCTTGTAAACCTAAAATTTGAACATCCTCGTCATCTATCCACTTTAGAGCCTCCTTTTTAGCGATAGCTCTAATCCCATTTACATTCCATGATATAATCTTCATTAAAAATCATCATCCTTATCAAACTCATCTTCTGCCTTTTTCAATGCCTCTAGCTCTTTTTGTTTTTCAAGCTTTAACTTCTCCTCTTTTGACATAAAGAGAGATTTGATTTTTTGAGTAAATATAGTTCTATCAGGCAACTTTGTAAAGTAGGCATAAGTTCCATAAATTGCAGTAAGGATTGTTAAGATTAAGATAATTGATTGAACCTTGGTAAATTTTTGTACATCCTCTTTGACATTTAATTCACACACTCCCCCAGGGCAGTATTTTGATTGCTCCTTTGAGAATAGATTGTAGAGTTTACATCCAAAACAGATAGAAAATGCAGACTCAAAAAAGAGCAAAAACATACAAATCAAACAGACAAGCACCTTTAGAGGATTTGGTTGAAAATCGATGACCAAATACCAAAACATAGGTATCGCAATCATCGCTCCTATCGCCCAAGCAAATCTCTTTTGAATGGCACCTACATATTCAGGCTTTTGATTTCTTACAAACATTCTTCCAAGAAGAAGTGATGGAGAGTATCTAGGTTGAATCACTCTGATGATAAAATCAATCATAAAAAAGGTTACAAAATATTGTGAAAATTTAGCAGTGCCAAGCATGACACCATTTGTAAGTCCTATAAATGCTCCTATAAAAAGTATCCCAGCAGCTGCTCTTGCTTCTCTCTCATTTAATACTCTTACATCGTATCCTGCAACCTTCTCACCATACTTGAAAAAATCACTAAGTGCCATCTTCTCCCCTCTCTTTTTTTATGATCTTACCTAGTAATGGTTAAAAAAATGTAATACTAAATCTCCTCATCAAATAGTGGACCACTCAAATATCTCTCTCCAGTATCAGGGAAAATAGTTACAACTGTAGAGTTTGGATTCTCACATGCAATTTTTTGAGCCGCATAGAGGTTTGCTCCTGAGGATATACCTACTAAAATTCCCTCTTTTTTAGCTACACTTTTAGCCATCATAAATGCATCTTCATTTTTAACTTCTATCACTTCATCATATATCGTGGTATTTAAGATATCAGGAATAAATCCAGCCCCTATACCTTGAATTTTATGAGGACCAGCATCCTTACCACTTAACACTGCTGAATCTGCCGGTTCAACTGCTATGATTTTTATATTTGGAATCTCTTTTTTTAGTATTTCACCAACTCCTGTTATGGTACCACCTGTTCCTATCGCTGCAACAAAAAAATCAATATTTGCATCTGTATCTTCTAAGATTTCAAGAGCTGTTGTTCTTCTATGAATATCTGGGTTTGCAGGATTTTGAAACTGTTGAAGGATGTATGAGTTTTCTATCTGAGAGTGAAGCTCATTTGCCTTATTTATCGCACCTTTCATACCCTCACTTGCAGGTGTAAGAACTAGCTTGGCTCCTAAGGCACTCATCAGTTTTCTTCTTTCTATACTCATAGATTCAGGCATAGTAATAACTATCTTCATACCTAGTGAGGCAGCCACACTAGCAAGTGCAATTCCCGTATTTCCACTTGTTGGCTCGATGAGTGTAGTGTTTTTATCTATCTTTTCACTCTTTAGTGCATCATCAATCATATTAAAACCAATTCTATCTTTTACTGAACCATTTGGATTCATAAATTCACACTTTGCAATGACATTTGAAAAATTGCTTAATCTAAGTAGTGGAGTTTTTCCTATGAGCTGTGTTACATTTTCTGCTATATTCATCTTACTTCCTTATTTTTAATTGATTATGCAAATTATATCGACTTTTTTAAAAAAAATTAAATATTCAGAAAAACTGGTCGATATAGTCATAGATATTATAGATTAAGGAAATGATAGAATGAGATTTAAACTTATGATGATACTTGCAATTTTGAGCTCAACACTTCATGCACAAAGTTATATGAGTTTTAAAAAAGAGGCGATTAAACTCTTTAAAGAGAAGAAGATAGCAACTTCTTACAAAAAAACAAAAGATTTTATTAAATCTCATCCAAAAGATGTACGAGGTAAAAATCTTCTTGCAACTCTCTACTACTGGAATGGCGAGTATAAAAAGTCTAATAAAATTTTAGTAGATATCTTAAAATCAAGTAACTATGATGAGTCAAAAAAACTCTACTCATATGTACAAAAGAAGTTAAAAAAGAGTACACATACTAAAGTAGCTACAATTAAAGAATCTACAAAACCAAAAAAACAAATCTCTAAAACTACACCAAAAAAGATAGCAAAAGAAAAAATAGATCAAAATGATAAACTTTTAGAGACTGCACATCTTCATGTAAAAGAACAAGAAGGGGTAAAGAACTCTTCAAAACATGACTTTGGATCACTAATGCAAGCAAATAAAGATGAGGATTTAGATGAGTTTGATAGATTAGCAGCCCTTATTGAGAGTGATCCTAATGATCTAAAAAGTAGAGAACTCTTAGCCAAATACTACATGAAAACAGGTCTATATCAAAGATCATACGATTTTGCAAAAGAAGCTCTTCTTATCAACCCAGAAAATGAAGATATGAAAAAAATCGTATCATATCTATCAAAAAGAGCAGATATAGATACCTCAAAAAAGTATGAAGCAAGTAAGATAGTTGATATTACTGAAGCAAAAGAGAAGCTAAAATCTCTATTTAATTCTAGAGAGTATAATGCCTACTTAAATCTTTACAAAGCACTAAAAGATAGTGGTATCAAGATGAATAAAAAAGAGAATGAAAATGCACTCTTTTGTGCTGTAAGTCTAGGAGAGTTTAAATTTGCAAAGAATATCATAGCAAATGAACCACTTCCTCACAGCAGATATAAAGATAGAGTCCAAGCCCTACTAGATAGGTAGTGAGTTTGGATCTATCTCTTTACTAAAAAGATAGGCTCTTATTTTATTTGGAATCTTCAAAACTCTACACTGCTCTTTGAAAGTTTTTGGCATAGTTATCTTTGTATTTGGGCAGATGTATATATATCTAGAATTAAATGCCACTACAAAACGATCTGCAATCACTATATCTTTTTGTTTTTCTATCTCATCTCTTTGTGATCTTGAAAGAAGATATCCAACTCTTTTTAAGGCTAGATCAACTGACCTGATAAATTGAGAATCATTTTTTACGATTATTAGATCCTT
>CAZYJF010000057.1:0-1659 GCA_964647715.1 uncultured Sulfurospirillum sp.
AAGCTAGTAGGCTTTGAGTATCTAAAAGGTATGCATATCAACGATTCAAAGCCTGATCTTGGAAGTAGAGTAGATAGACACCACTCTTTGGGAGAAGGAAAGATAGGACTTGATGCCTTTAAGCTTATCATGAATGACAAGAGGATGGACGATATCCCCCTTGTTTTAGAAACTATAGATGATAGTATCTGGGATAAAGAGATAGAGCTTTTATATAGTTTTGTAAAATAAATCTCTTTTTTGCCGATATTGTCGGTATGAAAAGAGTATTAATATCAATATGTGCCTCATCCTTACTGTATGCTATCAACATAGATGTAGATTTTGTAAAAAGTCAGATAAAAAACAATAAGTACGATATTCGTGACAGAATACTGCTTGCAAAATACTACTACCAAAACAGATCATATAAAGATTCATCAAGATATATTCGTGAAATCTTAAAAATAGATCCCAAAAATATAGTCGCTAAAGGCTTAGATAAAAAAGTAAAATTTATCAACTCATTAAAAAAGGTTGTAGGAAAGGACTCTCTTAGTCCCTCTGAATATCTAAGGCTGATCTACGAAAGTAAAAACTATAAACTTTTTACCAAAGCATTTGAGAGAGCAAAAGTACTTGGTATTAGAGTCGATGAAGATATATATCGCAAGGCTTTAAGAGCTTATGATTTAACAGGAGAGAACAAAGAGGGTCAAAGATTAGCCCAAGACCCTAGAATCCAAGGAAGCAAAGTAGAAAAAGAATTTACACAAAAACAAAAATTCCTAAGAGCAAAAAATGAGTATTACCAAACTAAATCACTAAAATCTCTCAAAGATTATGTCTATCTCTTAGGATTAAATAAGCAAAAAAATGAACAATTAAAAGTTATGAGAGAGTTTGTAAAAACTCATCCAAACAATCTTGAAGCCAGAATCTTATATACCAAACATCTGTGGTGGAGAGGCAAGCTAAATGAAGCTTTTAAGGCCATATATCCTGTTCGTAAAGCAAATCTTCAAACTAAAGAGTTATATGCAAATATCCTCTATGACAAAGGCGATTTTAAACATGCTATCTACTATCTTCCACAAGTTGCAAATGCCCAAGAAGATCCAAAAAAGAGGTACTACTACCTAAAAAGAGCAGCTTTTGCATATGACAAGGCAGGTAAGAAGAAAAAAGCAGAGGAGATTTTTAGAAGATTAAAAAGATATTATCCAAATGATAAAGAGAGCTCAAGATACATAGCGACTAAAACAAGAGATGATATCTTAAGAAAGGCTGTCTATTTTCACAAAAAAAGAGACTTTTCAAATGCACTTAACTATTATCTTAAGTACTACCATTTGACAAAAGATCCAAAAATAGCCAAAGAGATTGGAGAGATTTACTACTTTAGCCAAAAAGAAGATAGAGCAATTCCATACTTTTATAACTATTTGAACTCATTTCCTAATGATGATCTGATACGATTTCATTTGGCATCATCTTTTGATAAAAAGAAGAGTTTCAAAAAAAGTAAGAGAGAGTATGAGAAGATTCTTAGCCACCATCCAAAAGATCTATATGCTCTTACAAAATACAGATATGCAAATGCACTTATGCACACTTTCAAGGATAAGGATTGGTATAGAGCAAGAAGTGAATTAAGAAGTTTGGAGGCTTACCTTTCAA
>CAZYJF010000057.1:1759-4916 GCA_964647715.1 uncultured Sulfurospirillum sp.
TTCAAATGGAAAGCTAAGAGTATTTACTCCTAAAATTGGCATAAATAACATCATCACATATGATGATATGGGCTTTGGAATGAGTGTAGAGGATAGTCAATTTAGAGATAAAAACTATAAATCCAAAAAGAGATATGAGTATGATGCAAAGTCACTCTTTTTAAGTCTTAAAGCTCCTCATTGGGGACTCTCTTTGGGCTTAGATCACTTCAAAAACTTTAACAGTTTTGTTCCTATGTTTTCATTTGAACAGAGTTTAGGAACTCATGATCTTAGCCTTGAGGCATTTAAAAGAAATGGTGTATTTGTAAATTATTCAACTTGCATGGTTGAAAAAAAGTTAGATGTGATTCATCTAGGACTACATGACAGGTGGCTATTGGCTAACTTAAAGAGCCTAAATATCGGAGTTGATCTAAATTACTTTAAAGATAAAAATAGAAATATCTATGCCAATATAAACTACCCTATCTATGAAACTAATGGAGCTAGTTTAGGACATAAGATACTCTTAGAAGAGAATTTAGAGTTTAACTCCAAGCCAAACAGTTGTGCAAAACCACTCAAAAAGTATGATGCCTCATATCTAAAATACCTCCTTACTTGGAAATTTCTAAAGGGTGAAATAGGAGCATCTTTAGGTGCTGGACGATCTTTTTGGGCTAAAGAGAATGTCTTTAGCTATGGAGCAAATGCAAATATAGCCCTATCAAAAGATTCATATTTTGAACTCTCTTGTGATAAGAGTCAAAGTAGCTTTAGTGTTGATGATCTAATCACCTGTAACTTTAATCTAAACTCATTTTGGTAATTAAATTAAATACTTTAACCGACAATAAGTAAATATACTATACTATACTGCAAATTAGTATAAAATATTTTATTTATCGTCAAAAGGTTAAGTATGGGCAGTAGTATAGCTTATAGTAATGTGTTCGTTATCGATTCATATGAAAATAGCTGTGCTATGAATGCAGGATTTAAGATAGTTGACGAACTTAGTATGGATGATCTTACATTCATCTGCTTTGATGATGAATACTCCACAAAAAAACTACTAAAAAGCATAAACAGACAAAACAAAGTAGCCAAATTTATCTTTCTAAAAGAGTCTTGGCAAAAAATCTATGATGGAAATGGTCACAAAAAATTCATCATGGAGTTATTAAGCTTTATCAAGCACTCAAATACAAAAGCGATATTTTTGTACAGACTTGACAAAGTACTGACAGGGCTTCGTGAAGAAGAGTCCAAACTACTGATAAAAATGCTTTTTGATGAGTTAAAATCAGGCACCAAAAAGATAATCCTAAACTACGACAGCACCACGATCTATGGAAGAGTATTAAGGGAATATATAGGTGATGACATAAAGATAGAATATAGATTAAAAAGTGTAGATGATTGTAGTTTCAATACGATAGATAGAAAAGTTGAAGCTAAAGATAGTCTTAAAGAAGAGTTTGAAGTTTTACTTCTATCCTCTGATGAGGAGTTACTCTATGCTCATAAAAAACTTTTTTCTAAAAAGGATGGATTTGTCTTTTTTCAAGAAAGAAGTGAAGACTTCACTCATAAGTATAAAGAAGTAGATCTTGTAATCATAAATGATGATGAGAGTAGATTAAACTTTGCTCTCATAAAAGAGATAAAAAATATGAAAAAAGATATCAAGATCATATACCTAAACAGAAAAAAGCCGTTAAGATTAGAAGATAAACTAAGCTTGAAAGAGAATAACATACTCTATATAGACGGCATAAAAAGTTTTGAAGAGTATGTTGATAAGCTAGAATCTCTTATAGGTAGAGATTTTTACTTTAAAAGAGTCAAAGAGTTTTTTGACAAGGATACTCTAGATAGTAGATATGATCTTAAAGAGACTATCAAAAGACTTGAAGAGAGTGGGATACTCTTTTCACTACTTGAGATCAGTGAGAAAAAATTAAAAAAATCAAGACAAAAACAGATAAAAGATTTGATAAGAGATCACGATTTTGTTTTCAAAAACAGTGCAAGTGGAGAGATCTTTTTAGTATTAGTAAACCTTCTAGGAAAGAATGCAAAAAAGATTCTCTCCAAGAGATTATCTATCAAAAAGAAGATGATAAAGCTATATAAACTACCCGTAACTTGATATGTTAAAAAAAATATTTATTACCCTTGTTTTGATTTTTTTGTTTTTGTTGACACTATATGTCGTTCAAAATGTAGAGGCTTTATCGCTTGAAGGAGGGGTAATAAAACAGAGTGGGGCATTTGTGATCTTGCTCTTCTCTTTGGTGGTAATTGCAAGATATTTTATACTACTACTCCTCTCTTTGTTAAATATCTTAAAATCTCTTAAGAAGGCTGAGAAAGAGAGTTTTGATTATCCATTTATCTCTATCATTGTGCCTTGTTACAACGAAGAGAAAGTGATAAAAGCTTCACTTAGTAGTTTGCTAGCATTAGATTATCCAAATTATGAAATCTTGGTGATTGATGATGGAAGCAGTGATGATACTTATTTAATCGCAAAAGATATGGAGTTTGACAATGGGCAGGTATCTCTAAGAGCCTACACAAAAACAAATGCAGGTAAAGCAAATGCTTTAAACTACGGTATAGACAGATCATATGGAGAACTTTTTGTAGCAGTTGATGCTGATTCCAAGCTCTCTGCTGATAGTTTGAGATTGATGGCAAAATATTTCGATGATGCTAAAGTAGCAGCAGTTGCCGGAAGTGTTTATGTCACAAACACCCACAATCTTTGGACAAATCTACAAGCCCTTGAGTATGTCCAAGGCTTAAATCTCGTGCGAAACGGACAAGCATACCTACAACTTGTAAATATCATACCTGGACCCATAGGAATGTTCAAAAAAGCTATAGTTAGACGAGTTGGTATGTACAAAGATGATACTTATGCAGAAGATTGTGATCTAACTCTTAGATTACTAGCAAACGGATATAAAGTTGATTTTGAGATAGATGCAGTATCTTATACAGAAGCTCCAGAGACTCTTCTTGATCTAATAAAGCAGAGATATCGCTGGACTCGAGGTATTTTGCAGTCGATTATGAAACACAAAGATAAGCTATTTTCACTCAAAGGGGATATTTCGATATTTTTTGTGATGTGGTATATGGTTTTTGAGGCGATTTTGTGGCC
>CAZYJF010000057.1:5016-8073 GCA_964647715.1 uncultured Sulfurospirillum sp.
TTTAGTATAGAGATGAATTGGGGAAAATTAGAGAGGATGGGTAGGATATGAGTTTTGATTTTTTAAGCCTGATGGCATATTTGATTGTCTTTTTGACACTACTTACCATGATATTTGGTGTAGTAGCATATATGGCTTATAAAAAAAGAGAAAGAAGAAGAGCAAAAAACAGCTCTTTAGACGAAGAAAATGCGAGTTTTAAACAGCAAGAGTATCTATTTTTTAAAGAGGAGAATATGAGGATATGAAAAGTGGTGTCTTAAAGAAAAAGAGTGATCTTTATGGTTTTGTGTTATTGATTTTGATTTTGGCAATCACAGCAGTCATGTCGCTGGCATTCAACCAAATCAAAGATAAAAGTATGGAGAGTTCTACACCTGTAATTCAATCTCATCTAACTTTTAGAGTACCCGCATATCTGCAAAATCAAAAGATCTACCTCCTTAGCTCTTCCGATACGGCGAGTTTTTACTCAAAGCACGGATCATCTGCACAAAATTATGCCAAATCAATAAAAAACTTTGAGATTTTTTTATCGAAGATAGGTTTTGATGTTTCGATAGTTTCAATCGATTCGATTTCCTCTTTGCCTCCTGAATCTCTACTCTTCTTACTAGATGCACAAGTCTTGAGCAATCAAGATAAAAATAGCCTCTTAAACTTTATAGAAGAAGGTGGATCACTCTTTTTTAACTTTACTGCAGGTTTTAATGATACAAATAACGACTATCTTGGAGATGATTTTGTATCGAAAATTACCAAGCTAAAACTAAGCCCAAAAGGTTTTGCACAGTTTAAAAGTGGTCTCTCCTTTACTCCAAGGCTTCTTTCACCGATAAATGAGTATCTAAAAGAGGGTAAATGGTCTTATGTTCCTCTATATGACAAAATCCCTATCTACAACACTAGAGATTTTCAAAAAGCTGATCTGTTTATGACAAACTATTCACAAACATCAGCTCCAATGGCAAAGGGAGTAAAAGATCAACTATCAAACAGTGAATCAGGTCTAATTTGGCACGGATATCTAGGTAGAGGAAAGTGGATATACAGCTCTTTGCCTTCTTACTCTTTTTATGACAGTGATGAAAACCAAAACGAATATGCAATGCTTTTGAGTGGAATGATAAAGTTTCTAAAAGATAAAGCCATAGCAAGAGCTTTCCCTTATATCGATGCGAAATCACTTGTCTTTGTATCTGAGGATACAGAGTATAAGTTTGAGAATTTTCAACGATTTGCTGATCTAGCATATGAGTATAGAGTGCCAGTTACTGCATTTATCGTGGCAGGTTTGGCAAAACTACCTGAACATAAACAGATGATGCACAAGATCGCAAAAAATCGCTTTGTTGAGTTTGCTTCTCACAGTACAAGCCACAAGAAGATAATCGGAATGCCGCCAAATTATGTCAAACAAGAGACAATTGGTTCAAAAAAGATCATTGATAGATATGCTCCACAGCCAATTATCGGATTTCGTCCTCCAAGAGAGGAGCTTGATTTGTTGATGAAGAGATACTTGACTGAAGGAGGATTTGCCTATATCTTGGGAGAGACAAAAAGTTATCTATACCCTACTATTGACAAAGATGTAAAAAGACTCTACTTTATGCCAAGACACGGAACAGATGATTACACCTTTTTGGTAAATCTAGATTGGGATCAAAAGCAGATAGTCCAACAGATAATCAATGAAGCAGAATTTGTTCACCATCTTGATGGTATCTATACCCTCTCAGTCCATACACACCTCTTTTCATACAGTACAAATATCAACATCATCCGATCTTTTTTCAAATACTTAAAATCTCATCCATACTTAAAGCCACTACAAGGAAGACAGATCATAAGAAGAGTTGATCTATACAAACATATGAGCTTTGAGACTCTTATGAGTGGCGATGAATTAAAGATAATCGTAACAAACAAGAATCAAATTCCAGTTAAAAATCTGCATTTTCAACTTTTCAAAAATCCAAACATCTCCATAGCAGGTGGTCAGGTCGAGGGTGCAAATAGTGTCAAAGTTGATGTCTTGGATGATGAGGTCATCTTGGATAGATTGGCTCCACACTCAAAAACAGTTGTTAGTATAAAGTTAAGAGGTTAATAGATGAAGATTATAAAACTAATTTTTTTCTTGATGACATTTGGAGTAGTTATGGGAAGTTGTGGAAGTTCATCAGTTGCCAAAGATCATAAAAAGAGGATACAAAATAGTGATCTTGTAGAGTATTATCAAGCTTGGAAAAAAGATTACCTAGTATGTGATAAAGACTATTGCAGGGTGGCTTCCGATAAGAAGGATAGATCAAAAACAGTATCTGAGGGGCAAGGATATGGAATGCTTATCACCTCTTTGATGGCAAAATATGACAAAGATGCACAGAAGATTTTTGACAAACTTCTCTTTTTTGCCAAAGCCAATCCAAGCAATATCGAAAAGAGTTTTATGGCATGGCAAGTTCCCTCCAAAAAGGATGATAGAGATAGTGCATTTGATGGAGATAGCGATATAGCATATTCACTCCTCATCGCTTCAAAGATCTGGGGCGATAGTGGCAAGATAAACTACAAAAAAGAGGCACAAAAAATAATCAATGCTTTAGCAAACAGATGCCTAGGAATTAATTCACACCTTCCCCTGCTTGGTGATTGGGTAGATCAAGACGGTAAAGATTACAACCAATACAGTGTGAGAACTTCCGATTTTATGTTAGGGCATTTTAGGGCATTTTACCGTGTTAGTGGTGATAAAAGGTGGCTTTTGGCTGTTAAAGCTTCTCAAAAAGCACTCACAGATATACAAAACCTACCGTCAAACAAAAGCTCTTTGGTTAGTGATTTTATCATCAAGAAAAAAGATACTTTTGTTCCGACAAAGAGGAAGTTTTTGGAAGAGGAGGATGACAGCTACTACTACAACGCTTGTAGAGTGCCGTGGAGAGTGGGAGTCGATGTGGCTTTAAACGGTGATGAGCTCTCAAAAAAGATACTCTTTAAGATGCTTGATTGGATAGACAAAAATGCCAGCTCAAAAGCTAAAAATATAAA
>CAZYJF010000058.1:0-8065 GCA_964647715.1 uncultured Sulfurospirillum sp.
GCTGTCGATGAGGATGATGATCTAAATAAGATCGTTCAAAAGATGCTCAAAAATTCGCAAGATCTTGAGAGTAATCAAAGTAATCAGAACTCTACAGTACAACAGACCATGCAAGAAGAGAGTAATCTCTCAACTACACAAGAGCAAATAGTATCTTCAAATAATAGAGAGTTAGAAGATGCTTCCAAAGTGCAAAGTACAGACTTAGAGAGTATAGAAAAGAGTGTCGATGAGGTGAATTTATCAAATAGAGCAAAAGAGAGTGAAGAAAAAGTTTCACCAAAAGTAAAAGAGGAAACTTCTGTAGTCAAAAAAGAGAGTGAAAAAGTAGTAGCAAATATACCTAACAATTTGTATCTAGTACCAAAGCAAAGAGCATGGGTTGGTGTTATATATCTAGATGATTATACGAAAAAAGATTATCTTATACGAGGTAAGCTAAAGCTAGATCCTAACAGAGATCAGCTGATACTTGTAGGTCACAATAAAATAAAGATCTATAAAGACTCCAAACAGTTTAAAGTCCACTCAAAAAAGAAGGCACGATTTATCTATGAAAATGGAGAATTAAGAGAGATTAGCAAGCAAGAGTATAAAGAAAGAAGTGCAGGTGTGCGTTGGTAAAGAGTGTTGTTTTAGTTTTTTTAATCATTGTAAATTTAAGTGCCTATTCGCTTGAGGGGCAGATCGTTTCCTTGCTTGGAAAAGGAAATTATAGGCAAAATAGAGGACTTATTGAAGTCTTGTTTAAGGATAAAGCTGCATTTTTAAAAAATGGAAAGGCTGACTTGGCAAAGGTCTCTAAAGTTCTTAAGGAGAATAATCTACTCCATCTAAGCCTTCCTAGAAGAATGCATATCCAACTCTCATTTGCAACGAAAGAGAGAAATTCACTACTTTTTATCAAGCTTGTAAAAGAGGTTCTCTCATCCGCAGGTTATAGTAATACTCTAACAACCAAGGCTCAAAAAGATAGCAGTGGGTTTTTGTGGCAGGTTGATATCGTATCTTCGTCTATGATTGATCCTTCTTTGATAGCTGGAGCCTTTGATACTAGGGGTGCGACAGTGACAAAGATAAAAAGAGTATCTCCATCAAATTATCGTTATGATATTGATATAAGAGGTGCTAATGTCAAAGCGATAAGTCCACCTATCAACCAAGAGTTAAGATTGAAAAAACCTCTAAATCCATACTGGATTCGTCTTGGAAGTGCAAGAAGTGCAAAGATAGTAAGCCTTGCTGGAAATAGATGGCATCCTTATGTAGTTTTTTATGATTCAAATTTGAAGATCTTAGGAAACTACACAAAAGCCGGAAGAAGTTATAATATAACACTTAAAGTACCAAGAGGGGCTAGTTATCTAAAGATAGCTGATCTATACACCCTTCAAAACATCAAAAGAGGACTAAAGATCACTTTAGTTAAATAGAAATTTAGGAAAAAGAATGTTTGATGAGATAAAGTTTAACACTATTGATAGATTGCCAAATTATGTCTTTGCTCAGATCAATGAGATAAAACTAAGAGAAAGAAGAGCAGGTAGAGATATTATCGATTTTTCTATGGGTAATCCTGATGGTGATACTCCAACTCATATTGTAGATAAGCTTGTAGAGAGTGCGAGAAAAACGAAAACTTCCGGTTACTCTGCAAGTAAAGGTATCTACAAACTAAGAGTAGCGATTTGTGACTGGTACAAAAGAAAGTATGATGTACATCTTGATCCTGAGACTGAGGCTGTCGCTACGATGGGGAGTAAAGAGGGTTATGTTCATATGATCCAAGCTATCACAAATCCTGGAGATGTGGCAATTGTGCCTGATCCTGCATATCCCATACATACTCATGCTATCATCATCGCTGGTGGAAATGTCGTCAAGATGCCTTTTTCTTGGAATGAGAAGTATGAGCTTGATGTAGATCAGTTTTTCTTGGATTTGGATAAGGCTATCAAAGAGTCTATGCCAAAACCAAAATTTGTGGTGGTAAATTTCCCTCACAACCCTACGACTGTGACAGTAGATCAGAGCTTTTATGACAGGCTTGTAGCCCTTGCTAAAAAGGAGAGATTTTATATCATCAGTGATATCGCTTATGCAGATATCACATTTGAGGGATACAAGACTCCTTCAATCCTCTCAACTCCAGGGGCAAAAGATGTGGCAGTAGAGAGTTACACACTCTCAAAAAGTTACAATATGGCAGGATGGAGAGTCGGATTTTTTGTAGGAAATCCAAAGCTCATAGGGGCACTGCAAAAGATCAAGTCTTGGTTTGATTATGGGATGTACACTCCTATACAAGTTGCTGCTACTGTAGCACTAAACGGACCTCAAGATTGTCTTGATGAGATCATACAAAAGTATCAAAAAAGAAGAGATGTATTGTTGGAGAGTTTTGCAAATGCCGGTTGGAAGATAGATAAGCCTCAATCTACAATGTTTGTCTGGGCGAAACTTCCACCTCAAGCAAGACACCTTGGAAGTTTGGAGTTTACAAAAGAGCTTCTGACCAAAGCTGAGGTTGCTGTGAGTCCTGGGATTGGATTTGGAAACGGTGGAGAAGGGTATGTGAGGATTGCTTTGATTGAGAATGAGAAGAGGATAAGACAAGCTGCTAGAAATATCAAAAAATATCTCAAAGAGATAAATTGTGAGGCAAACTAGATGATAAATGTAGGAATTATCGGTGTTGGAACGGTAGGAGCTAGTGTAGCAAATATCTTAGAGGATAACTTTGATCTAATCACGGCAAGAGCTGGAAAAGAGATCAAGGTTGTTAAGGGAGTAGTCTCTGATCTAAGCAAAAAAAGAGATGTCAATATCCCTCTGACTGACAATATCGATGAGGTACTTGATGATCCAAATATCGACATAGTAGTCGAGCTTATGGGTGGAGTAGAAAAGCCTTATGAAGTCGTAAAAAAGGCTCTTGCAAATAAAAAGGCAGTCGTTACAGCAAACAAAGCACTACTTGCATACCACAGATATGATCTTCAAAAAATAGCTGGGGATATCCCTATCGGTTATGAAGCGAGTGTCGCTGGAGGGATACCGATAATCAATGCTTTGAAAGTTGGACTCTCAGCAAATCAAATAACTGAGATCAAAGGAATCATGAACGGAACTTGTAACTATATGCTTACAAAGATGATCGATGAGGGTGTTGAGTATGAGAAGATCCTAAAAGAGGCTCAAGATCTAGGATATGCTGAAGCTGATCCTAGCTTTGATGTGGGTGGATATGATGCAGCTCACAAACTGCTTATCTTAGCCTCTATCGCTTATGGAATAGATGCTAAGCCAGAAGATATACTCATAGAGGGAATTGAAAATATCAACCAAGAGGATATCGCATTTGCCAAAGAGTTTGGGTATTCTATAAAGCTTTTGGCGATCGCTAAAAAAGATCAAAATAATATTTCACTAAGAGTCCATCCTTCTCTTATCAAAAAAGAGAAGATGATAGCTAAAATCGACGGTGTGATGAATGGGATTAGTGTGATAGGTGATAAAGTTGGGGAGACATTGTATTATGGTCCTGGAGCTGGTGGAGATGCAACGGCAAGTGCTGTGATTTCAGATATCATCGAGATCGTTCGAGCTGGGCAGAGTTCTCCTATGCTTGGATTTAAAAAACCGTTTGCTAGTGAAAATTTAACTCTTGAGCCTTCATCTTTGATAAAGAGTGAATACTACCTAAGAATGAGTGTAGAGGATAAACCTGGAGTTTTAGCAAAGATAGCTACAATTTTGGGAGAGCACAATATCTCGATAGATACATTTTTACAAAGATCAGTAACAAACAGCAAAAGTGCCACTCTTCTTTGTTCTACTCATCAAGCTAGCGAGAGTAGTATCCAAGATGCTATCAAGCAGATAGAAAGTCTTGATGTGATCAAAGATAAAGTTGCGATGATTCGAATAGTGAGCTGATATGAATATCGATTCGGTTTGTGCATATTGTGGAGTAGGGTGTGAGATCACAGCTTCTGTTGAGTCAAACCAAATCGAAAAGGTCTTTGCCAAAAAAGAGGCAACTGTCAGTGAAGGGCAACTTTGTGTAAAAGGTAAATATGGATTTGATTTTGCTGGGTCAAATGAGAGACTGCCAGCAGTAAAAATCAAAAAGAGTTTTGTAGATAAAAATGAACTCTTTTTACCCAAAAAATTAAAAGAAAAACTCTACTCATATACTCCTAAAAACGGATATATCTACCCTGCTTTGGAAGAAGCTTATGAACTTTGTGCTTGGAAGATAGAGGATATTAGACAAAAGTATTCAAACTTTTCATTTGCATCAATTGGAGGGGCTAGAGGAAATTGTGAGAGTTCATATCTCTTTCAAAAGTTCACAAGAAAGGTGATAAACTCTCCACATATCGATAACTGTGCTAGAGTCTGTCATGCCCCCACACTAAAGGGGATGAGAAGTATCATAGGAGAGGGAGCGGCTACAAATCCCTTTAGCGATATATATGATAGTGAGTTTATTATCGTCTTTGGATCAAATACCACTGAAGCCCATCCGATAGTCGCAAACAAAATCATCTCTCATCAAAGAAAGAGTGGTGCAAAACTTGCTCTGTTTGATGTGAGAGATATCACTCTTTCAAAAAAGGCTGATTTTAACTGTATCATTCCCTTTGAAGCAAATCTCTTGGTTGCAAATATGTTGGCTTGGGTTATCATCAGTGAAGATTTGGTTGATAAGGAGTTTATCAAAAATAGATGTGTGGGATTTGATAAGTATAAAGAGCAGATTTTAAATGATGAGTATGCTAATCCTGAACTATTTGAAAAGTTAGAAGGGTATGAGTATTTAACTGTGATGATAAGAGAGGTGGCTAGGGAGTATGCGACTAAAAAGAGTATGATCTTTTGGGGTTTAGGAGTGACTGAACAACTTGATGGATCATACACAACTGCTTCTTTTTGCAACCTTGCACTACTGACTGGTAATGTAGGCAAAAAAGGTGCTGGCTTGATGCCTCTTAGAGGACAAAACAATGTCCAAGGAACTTGTGATATGGGGTGTCTGCCCTACTATGATCCTGATTATGAAAAGCCTTTGATAGAGGGTAAAAAGACTCCAGATATCATCAATGCTATGCTTGATGGGGAGATCAAGGCTTTGTTTAATATGGGAGAAGATATAGCTCATATTCATACAAATCAAAACAAAATTCACAAAGCTTTGCAAAACTTGGACCTTCTTATCGTTAATGAGCTTTTTGAGAATGAGATCACCAAATATGCAGATATTATCTTTGGGGTGAAGAGTGCTTATGAGAAGAGTGGAATCTATATCAATGCAGAGAGAAGACTTCATCTCTCACAACCTTTAATACACAATGAATTACCAGATGACTGGGAGGTGATCCAAGGTATCTCAAAGGCTCTTGGAAGTAGTAAGCTTGACTTTAAAGATAGCAAAGAGATTTGGCAAGAGGTACAGATAAAAGCAGCAAATAGATTTCGTGGTGCTGATTATGAGAAGCTTGAAGCAAAAAGAGTAGAGGGGCTTCAGTGGCCGATAGCCGAAGATGAGACTGTGATACTGCATAAAGATGAGTTTCGTACCAAAGATGGTAAGGGACATTTTCGTTATAAAAAGTGGATTAGCAGAGGTATGGTAAAAGAGTTGTTAAAGCAAAATTTCAACAGCTTTTATCTAACAACCGGTAGGGTTTTGGAGCATTATAACAATGCTGCACAGACAAAGAGAAGTCCTAAGCTTTTAAAAAGACACAGCGAAGATCTGCTACTTGTGAGTGAAGATGATAGGGAGTTTTTTGAGGGTAGAGAAAAAGTAGTTTTAAGATCACAATATGGTGTATCTAAACCACTATCATTCAAGATCACAGCTCACCTAAAAAAGGGAACTTTTTTTACATCATTTCACCATGCCAAAAGTAATATTAACTTTCTTTTTGGAGACGAGGCTGATGAATTGACAAAGACTGCTAGATTTAAGTCTCTTAAGGTTTGGGTTGAGTAGATATTAATTCATATCTAAAAAATTATGCTAATATATGTATCAACTAAAAAGTAAAGGTTTGGTGTTGAAAGTAAAAGATTTTTTCCATGACTATGGTGAAAAAGTTCCTGGATATAATACTGCTGTGATAAATGAGAGAGAGGCTAGGGCAGCTGCTGGAATCTTGTTTATGCTTGGGATGATAGTGATTTTTGTTGGTATTGGGTATAACCATATCATGGTTGCTAGAGTCTATTTGGCATTTTTATTTTTAGATTTTACTGCTAGGTTATTTAGTCCGAAATACTCTCCATCACTTCTTTTGGGAAAATTTGTAGTACAAAATCAAGAACCAGAATATGTAGGAGGGATACAAAAAAGATTTGCATGGACTATTGGGTGGCTTATCTCTATACCTATGATGCAGTGGTTTGTCTTGCACTGGGATATTACATTTTATAAAGTACTGATTTGTATCTTGTGTTTGACATTGATGTTTTTGGAGAGTGCATTTTCTATATGTGTTGGGTGTTGGATATATAAGATACTTTTCCAAAGAGATCCTGAGCATTGTCCTGGAGGAGTATGCGAAGTAAGACAGAAAGACCCTATACAGAGATTTAGTTTAGTTCAAAAGTCTATTTTGACTTTGACTTTGATGGGGTTGTTGACTGGAATTTATCTATTTATCGCAAAAACAGAGTCAAAGACATTTTTTGGTGAGTTTTTACATGAGTTGGTACTTAGTGATGCACAGTTAAAACATGAGCAAGAGTTGAAGTTTGAGCAAGAAGCAGATGATGCTTTTAACAATGACGATGATGATTTCTAAAACATTTCAAAATGAAATATAATCTGCTCTAGTGTAAATTTTTTGATATCCTTTTTTAAAAGGATGAATAATGAGCACAGTTAAGGGTAAATTAGGCGAGGATAGAGCCATTAGTTTTCTTGAAGATCGTGGATTTTTAGTCATAGAGAGAAATTTTTATTCTAGATTTGGGGAGATAGACTTAATCGCTTCAAGGGATGGGGTTTTGCACTTTGTAGAAGTGAAAAGCGGAGAGTATGATCCTATCTATCAAATCACCCCAAGAAAACTATCGAAGATTTTAAAGACAGTTCAAATCTATCTTAGCAAGAAGAGAATTTATTGTGATTATGTGGTTGATGCTGTGATTGTGGAAGATGATATAGAGCTGATAGAAAATATCACATCTTAAAGATGTGATTGACTAGGTCTTAAGCCTCTTAGAAAAAGCCCCAAACCACCTATAAAAAGGATCAAAATAGTAAGAAGATCAAATGCACTCATACCTTGAAGTGAAAAGTTGATACTTGCTATGATCCCAAAAAAAAGAGCTATCAAAGAGGCTATAAATAAAAACCATCCAAGATAGTTTTTTGAATTATAAAAGATCAAAGCTACACCGAAAATAAATGGCACTAATACCATGCCATTTGTAACTTGTACATTACCGATGTGAAAGAGCCCTGCTCCAAGGTTCAGGTAGTGATCTACATGGACTGATCTTAAAAAAAGATAAGCTCCAGCTATCAACATCACAAGCCCTAAAAAGAAGCTTCCTTCACCCCCGTTGTTTCCTCCTGCTCCTCTATACATTATTTAAACTGCTTACAAAGATTTTCATCATTTTGACAAGCAAGCTCTTTAATCCAGTTTGCCACCTTAACAGCACCAGCTTTTTCAAAGTGAGTTACATCAGTAGTCCAAGAATTTATCTCACATGGACCAAATGGTTCGACTCTATTGTTTAGACATGTGAGTTTGTTAAACTCTTCTATACTTTTTGAGTATAGATCCAAAAGAGCTATGCCCTCTTCATTTGCCACCTCTTTAGTATAACTGATAAATGGCTCTCTAACTTCTGTGATATTGCCATTGTTATCATAGTGTCTAGGGTTGACTGGGGTGACTAAGATAGGGGTAAGTCCTTTTTGTCTTGCTTGGTTGATATAAAATTTCAACTGTTCTTTATAATCTTGTTTGATGGCAGCTTCTCCATGAATCTCACCAAAACCACAGTTTGGTGTCTTGCCGTAGTGGTGTTTGTCATTTGA
>CAZYJF010000059.1:0-7936 GCA_964647715.1 uncultured Sulfurospirillum sp.
TAATGGTGTAATGGTTTTTGATCGTAAACTCTTGTTTAAGATAGCAGTATGAGAATATCCTGTCTCAATATCATCATCTATTGACAAAGAGTAAATTTTTTCTTCATATTTAAACTCTTTTGCAAACTTTGCAAATGATCTTTGTGCCAATATATCATAAACTCTGTGACCGATAAATTTATGCTTGGTTTTTAGTAAAAAAGATATTTCACTATATTTGTAAAAACTATGTACTTTAAAACCATCAGGTAGTTCTCTTGTATAAAAAGATGGTGATAACAAATTTTCTTGACATGATGCACAGATAATAGAGAACGAGAAGGATTTACAGACCAAACATCTCATAGGAAGGGTAGATAGGGAAAAATCCCTATCTAAAAAGTAAGAATTAGTATCTTACAGATTTACATCTAACTTCTTTCCAAGTAAGAACTGGCTCAGAAACTAGAACTTTCTTAGTTACAGTTCTGTATTGAGCTGGAACTGGGATAGTTTTTGTAGATGCTGGTTGAACGATAGTTTTAACTCTAACAGTTTTGTATTGAGCTGGAACTGGAATCGTTTTTGTAGTAGCTGGCGACAAAAGAACTTTTTTTGTTACAGTTCTGTATTGTGCAGGCTTGTTAACTAGACACATAACCTCACCAGTTGATCCTGGTACTCTATCACAATCACCAGTTGAGCAAGCACCGTTTCTAGCTCTATTTCCTTTTTTCCAAGTTGTAGTAGCTGGAGCAACAAGAACTTTCTCTGTTACAGTTTTGTATCTTGCAGGAACAACAACAATCTTCTCAGATGGCTCTCTTACAAGAACTTTTTGAGTTTTGTATCCGTACTTTGCAGGGATAGTAACAATTTTCTCAGAAGCATCTTTTACAAGAACTTTCTCTGTTACAGTTTTATACTTTGCAGGTGCAAGAACTCTTGCATAACAGTGACCAGGTTGTGCATTTGGCGGATACAAAGATGAAACCTCTTTTGTAATCACTCTAGGTGCTTGAACAACTTTTTGAACAACTGGCTTAGAAACAACTACTGGCTTCTTTGCTACTTTTGCTACTGATGTATTGCAACTCTTTTTAGGTGCACATCCACTAAAACCAACTGCCAATGCAGCGGCAACTAAGATCGAACTCTTCAATGTTAAAATCTTCATTTTCACTCCTAATAAATTTTTAAGACACCCCATCATAACAAATAAAAACTTAAAAACAGAGTTCATTTTATGAGAAAATATAGAATTTATTTCATTTTTTGCTATTTTTAAAGACTTGAATATGAAAATTCAAATCAATTCTATCATTTTGAGAAGTCATCTTAATCGGGAAATTAATTTTAATTATGTTTTTATAACTATTTAAAGAATCCAAAAATTTATAAAACTCTTTTGGTGATCTATGTGCTGTCTTTGCACTAAGGTTATACTCATCAAATGATTGGTTATCATTATCTATTTTTATTAGTTTAAGATCTTGCAAAGCACTCTTTTGAGAAACAAATTTTTTAAAATCTTCTACATCAAAACTATTTCTTAATCGTTTTATAATTGGAGCATTTTGAGACTTTAGATCATCGATTTGCTTTTTTAATTCATCCTCTTTTAGAGAAAGATTCATACTTTTTTGCTTATATAACTTCAAATCTCTGCTACTACTCTTATATGATTTAATATTTGGGATGATAAAAATCAAGAGCGACAAAAGTATCAAAATTAAAAATACCAAGATAAAGATCAAAAATCTAACAGTAGAATTTTCATTTTTTGCCATCTTCACTCCCATCTTTATTTGAAACTGTTTGAGCTTTATTTACAGAGACAAATCTATATCTTCCTAATCTTGGATCAAATTCAAACTTTACACTACTCTCTTCAAAGATAGATTTTAAAGGTGGTTCAAGAAGCAATCTATATGCATCTTTTGTTGAGCTGATACCCTCAAGTCTAAGTTGATCTTTTTCCATAAATACTTTTGAAAGAACTATCTGATCTGGCACTAGATTAAATAGATTTTTGATTGAATTACTCACAAGTTTATTTGATTTGGCAACCTCTATAGATAAAATCTTTTGCCTTTTTAACTCTCTTAACTCTTTATTCAAAGAATTTACCGAATTTGATAGTAATTTATTTTGATTTTGAATGCTTACTAACTCTTCATTAAAAGTTGATGATTTTTTATAAAGATATATACCATATGCAAAGAGTCCTGCTAAGATAGTTGACAAGAAAACTAACCACATTTTAGTAGTACTATCTAAGATATGTTTTTTTCTAGGCTCCTTATAGCTATACATCTCCTAAAGCCTCCTTGATAGAGAGCTCTAAAACCACATCACTTATGCTAATGTTCTCAGCACTTGTATCTAACAAAAGATCATTCTCTAAAAATTTCAAAATACCCTCATTTATACCCACATCATCATATATCTTAGTCACTGTAATAAAATCGCTTTCATATAAGTCATCTTCATAAAACTCTTTCAAAGATGCATTGATATACTTGATGATCCTCTCATCTTGTTCACTCAAACTGATTGAGTCATCCAAAATAGTGCTGACATAATTACTGCTATTACTCACATCCAAGATATCATCCATACCCATCTCATCAATATTATCAAGATCTAACTCTTCCATACCCATACTCTCAATCTCATTATCATAATCGATATTTAACAGTTCATCCTCTGTAGAAGTATTGAAAAAAGAGCCATAAAGAAGCTTCGTTCCATGCATTATCATCATCGTAATACTATTTTTTGAGTTTAACAGATACAAAACTGTCTCATTTGGATTGTAACTCTCTTTTTTCATAGATTTTGAGATAAAAAAATCCAAGACCAAAAAGGGAGAAAAGATAAAATCAAGACCAGTTTTTTTGAAAAGTTTATCAGCCCATTTGATATCTATCCAAGTAGAATACATCAAAAATGACTTCTCTTTACAGATAGTCTTAACACTTTTCTTATCGATGTGAAAACGCTCCAATTTACTCTCGTCACACCCAGGTATCACACCTTGCCCAGGACTGTTTAAAAACAAAGCTATATAAGTATTTTCATATTCATCTTGTAATGAGTTGATAAAGCTAGTCACTTTTGCTCCAAGAGCATCTTTTGATTTTATATCAAAATTAAACTCCTCTTTGTGGAGCATCTTTGAACCTTTGATGATCTTTTGTTTAATATTACAACTCTCTTCATATACTATGATAGATAGAAATTGGTTTGTCAATCTCTTTTTTAGCGTATTAAACAGGCTCATCTTCACTCCTACACAATGGGTGTGCTTCTTTGTAATTTCTCATTTTGGTGTTTGCACTAAGTTTTGTGTAGATCTGAGTAGTCGATAGTGAACTATGTCCCAATAGCTCACTTACATCATTAATCCTAGCACCACGATTTAGCAAAGTTGTTGCAAATGTGTGTCTTAACTGATGGGGAGTAACTTTTACGCCAATCTTCTTAAAAATCTTCTCTATTATATAGCGAATCTGATTTTGACTCAACGCCTTATTATTTTTCTCAAAAAGATACTCCCCACTCCCTTCTTCCTTAACAAATTCATCCAACAATAAGTGCAACTCATCCAAAATGGGTATTTGGCGAATTTTACCACCTTTTCCTTTAACATTTACCCACTTTTGACTAATATCTTTAACTTTTAAGTTGCAAAGTTCACTAATCCTTATTCCAAGTGTATAAAACAGATACAAAATCAATCTCTCTTGCTTTGTAGCCTTAGATAAAGCTTCATCAATATAATTAGTAGGTATAGGTTTTGGTAAAGTTTTTGGAATCTTTATACTATCATCACCTATTAATACCACATCAAAAGATGATTCATTCAGATATCTTACAAAACTTCTAAAAATAGTGATCTTCTTATAGATAGTTCTTCTTTTTAAGCCAATTTGCCTATTTCTATAAGGTATAAGGTTGATTTGAATTTTTGATTCATCCTCTTCAATATCGACATATTTTAAACTCTCATCTAAAACTCTTTTGTATGTAGATATAGTCAAAGGAGAATAGTGTCTTATATTTTCAAGATAAAAAAGATACTCACTCGCCTTCTCTTTTAAAAAATTTCTCATATATACTCTTAAACCTCATATAATACTTCTTTGCTTCTTTACTCAAATCTTTATCTGTCATAACTGTCGAGTTTAATTTTTTATATCTTTGCAACATCACTTCGCACATCATTTTGATTCTTATTTTGTCTCGGTTTGAAAAATTCCCTTTTTTTGTCATCTTTTCTATCTTTTGAATATACTTTTTGGCATCATCTATATAATCCACGAACTCAACAGATATCTTACTTTGAGCCAAAACACCAATAGCCATTCGATTGTAAGGATCTTCATCAAATGCCTTCTTTGCCAACTTTTTGGCCTCTTTATAATCACCCTCAAAATATTTTAGTTTTGCTTTCAAGGAAGTTTTGTAAGATTCAGTAAATCCAAAAGTATAAATCGCTAATAAGACGATGATAGATATCACCACTTTCAAGATCAACTTATATGCTTTCATTCAACTTCTCCTTGATTAATCTCTTTGCATCATCCATCGCCATTCCCTCTACACTAAAAGGCTCACTCGCATAAAAATCAACCCTGCTAAAAGGCTTTGGGATCATAAACTTATCCCAACTTTTCAACTGCCAAAATGAGTCAGCTTTGTAGTTAAATGCGACTATCTTCATACCCTTTTTTTGTGAGATCGCCACTATCCCATCAGCCACACTCTGAAACGGACCCCTTGGACCATCTGGAGTAATGGCTATATCATAACCCTTATCTACTAGCTTAAAACTCTCCTTCAAGACTTTTATAGCCCCCTTAGTAGTACTTCCTCTGATTGTATCAAAATGATAATGCTTCATGGTATTGGCGATAATGGCACCATCAAAGTGATCTGATATAATCACACCAATCTTTGGATCTTGTCTTAATCTCTTGTAGATATAAGGTGAGAGCATGATCTTCCCATGCCAAAAAGCGACCATAAAAGGCTCATTTGGTACAGATTTTGGCAGATGAAACCGTTTTCTTACCGTAAGATATATCACAGATATAAAAAGAAATATAAAAGGAGGCAAAACTCTTGAGAGGATCTGCCGCTTTTTCTCCTTACTAAACCACTTCCCCATAGAGGGTAGTCCTTCTTGGATATGTAATCTTCACTCTTTTTGTCTTTCCTAAAAGCTCTTCACTCCCTTGAACTTGCACCAAAAATCCATTGTCACTTCTTCCTGCAACCCCACCACTGCTTCTAAGCTCTTCAAAATAGACATCAAACTCTCTACCCATCTGAGCATCAGTGATCTCATCTAAGATCTCTTCATGCCTTTTTTGAAGGGTACTAAGTCTCTCACTTGCAAGCTTTGGATCTACTACATCAGCAAACTCCGCCGCTTTAGTAAGAGGTCTAGGAGAGTATTTAAAAGAAAACAGTTGCTCAAATCTAACCTGTTCCAAGACATCCATAGTATGCTCAAAATCTTCATCGCTCTCCCCAGGGAATGCTACGATAATATCACTGCTGATATGAACATCAGGGATCATATCTCTTAATCTAAATGCTCTATCTAAAAACCACTCTTTTGTGTAGCCTCTTTTCATCCTCTTTAAGATTTCAGAAGATCCACTTTGAAGAGGCATATGCATAGATTTACAAACCTTTTCATTTGAGGCAAAAACTTTCAAAAACTTATCATCCATATGAAGAGGATGTGGAGAGGTAAATCTTATTCTCTCTACCTCATCGATCTCACTTACCATATTTAACAAATCAGAAAAATCTTTTCCCTCATATGAGTAGTTATTTACATTTTGTCCTAATAAAAAGATCTCTTTTGCCCCACTGCTTGCTGCCTTTTTTGCCTCTTGGACGATTAAATTTGCAGGGATTGATACCTCTTTACCTCTAGTGCTTGGCACGATACAAAATGTACACTGTTTATCACAACCGATTGAGATATTTACCATCGCCTTATAAGGAGAGCTTCTAAACTCACTAAAAGCAAACTGACTCTCATCAAAGTCAATATCAACTTCAACAGCACCCTTTTTGTGAAGGACATCTCTTATCTTTGAGACATTTCTTGCCCCCAAAACAAAATCTACACTTGGAGCTTTTTTGATGATCTCCTCAGCAAGATGGCTTGCTGTACATCCACAAACTCCAATCTTCGCACCATCTTTTTTCTTTTTGTTAAATACCCCGATCTCGGAAAAGAGCTTTTGAACCGGTTTCTCACGGACTGAACAAGTGTTGATTAAGATAAGATCAGCCTCTTTTAGATCAGAAGTCAAAGAGTAATTCTCTTTTTGGGTTAGCTCTGCAATCATATGCTCACTATCCCTCATATTCATAGCACAACCAAGAGTCTCTATAAAGAGTTTTTTAGACAATCTTAAGCCTTAAAGTATGTGCATTTCGTATATATAGTCATTATCATCAAGCCCATATTTGACCTCTTTTAGATAGACACTATAATCTTTATCTTCAAGCTTTTCTACCAACTCTACCAAATCTTTGTGCGGATTTTCATTGTCAAAATAGTAAATCTTACTACCATTTTCTTTGAGTGCATCTAATATCTCTTTTAGAGTTACACTCTCACTTGACTTATCCTCAAGACTTTGCTTTGCAAGCTTTAATTTCATAATAAACAACCTCATATCAAATTTTTCGCGTAGTTTACCTAGTTTTGGATTAACTTAAGCATATATAGGATACAATGGCGAATACTTCGTAAGATAAAAATCCCAAAAAAAGATTTTTTCGTTACAACCAATAAAGGAGCCAGATAGGAATGGAGAAGATTGCCAATATTATTCAATCAATAGCGAGTGAAAAAGGACTAAAACTAGAAGATGCCCAAGAGGCTGTGTCAACTGCTCTAATCAAAACTGCCAAAAGAATATTTGGTGAAGAGTATGAGTATGTAGTAGAAAATGATGCTGATACAGGAGAGTTAGCTCTATTTCAAAAAGTCTTAGTTGTTAGTGATGACGATGAGAGGCTTGAAGAAGATGGAGCCGATGAGAGATATATGATCTTAAAAGAGGCAAAAGAGGTCGATAGTGATCTTGAAATCGGCGATGAGATCACCTACAAAGTTGATCTTGTCGATATGGGAAGAACAGCTGTGGCAGTTTTGTTTAGAGAGCTAGAGTATCATATCCAAAGACAAGTCGCACAAAACACTTATGAGAGCTACCAAGAAAAAGTAGGTGAGATAATCAACATCGTAGTTACTAGAGTTGATGATGAAGAAAACACCTATGGAGAGTTCAAAGAAGTTCAAGCGATTTTACCGATGAAAAGCAGAATCAAAGGTGAGAAGTTCAAAGTAGGCGATACCCTAAAAAGCATCATCAGAAGAGTCTATGTCGATAAACAAAAAGGGATGATAGTAGAACTCTCAAGAACAAGCCCAAAATTCTTAGAAAAACTACTAGAACTCCAAGTCCCTGAGATCAGCGATGAGTATGTCATCATCCACGGATCTGCTAGAATCCCAGGAGAAAGAGCCAAAGTAGCCCTCTCCTCTGTCACTCCAAATGTCGATCCAGTTGGTGCGACAGTTGGTACCAAAGGAGTGAGGATCAATGCCGTAAGCCAAGAGTTAAACGGAGAAAATATCGACTGTATTGAACATAGCGATATACCGGAGAAGTTTCTTTCAAGAGCCCTCTCTCCTGCTATCATCTCAGCTGTAAAGATAGATGAAGAGGAGAAAAAAGCTATAGTAACACTCCCTTCAGATCAAAAATCAAAAGCGATTGGAAAAAGCGGTATCAACATACGACTAGCTTCCATGCTAACAGGATATGAGATAGAGTTAAACGAAATCGCAGGATCAACTCCTTCACAAGATAGTGACAATCAATCAAGCGAGGATAAACCACAAAATCCTGACGCT
>CAZYJF010000060.1:0-7800 GCA_964647715.1 uncultured Sulfurospirillum sp.
CACTCTTGTTTTTATGGTTGATGGAACTATCTACTTTGGCTCAAAAAGAGTAAAGCAAGATTTAATGAGTGAGATTTTGGCACTTTTAAGCTTTAGTGCCTTAAAAAACCAAGATCCCACAACGACTCTCTTCTTTTCAAATACTCAAGAGGCATTTTTTAAAGCCTCAAAGAGTCTAAGCCTTCTAAACCAGACAATCCCAAAGGCTTTGGAGATCAATCCTCTAAAAAAGAGTGTCGATATGAAAGCTTTGGTTGATGAACTATTACACAGAATCAAACAAAAATCCATCATCTTTTTAATCGGCGATTTTTACAATGACTGTGATCTTTCACTTCTATCCAAAAAGCATGAAGTTTACTCGATAATCGTTCGTGATCCTTTTGAGGAGGAACCAAAACTCTTTGGTGAGATTGACTTAGTAGATCCTGAGAGTTTTGAAAGTGTAAGTGTGGTGAGTGATAAGACTCTATTAGAAAAATACAAAACTACGATAAAAGAGTTAGACAAAAAGCTCATATCCCACTTTGAAGAAAATCGCATCAAATACACCAAGATCTACACAGATGAAGATCCGTTTATCAAGCTAAGGGAGCTTTTAAAATGAACCAAGAGTTAAGTAAATTAAAAGATATCAAGCCTTTGGTAGAGATACAAGATCACTCTTTATGGATCTTTTTGGCATCACTTTTGGCTTTCTTTATAGCAGTTGCTCTGATTTGGTATCTAATCAAGAAGCCAAAGAGAAGAAAAAGAAGAAGATTAAGCCAAAAAGAGTTGGCCCTCAAGGCTCTAAAAGAGCTGGATTTTAGCGACACAAAAGAGGCAGTTTACAGCTTTAGTACAAATATCCAAAAACTGCTTCCAAAAGAGAAGCTAGATGAGCATAAAGATTTTTTAAGACACATAGAACTCTACAAATACAAAAAAGATGTGCCAAGTTTGAGTGAAGCTGATCTTATCAAAATCAAAGAGCTGATAAAGGAGGCGGTAAATGGCTAATATATCGTTTGAGTATCCTATAGCATTTGCAGTGCTGATCATTTTTGCTCTTTGTATGAAATTTTGTAAGCAAAAAAACCAAAGGCTAATATTTCCAAATGCAAAACTCTTAAAAACTATCTCAAAAAGAAGTGGTTTTATAGAGAAGATATTAAAGTATTTGGCAATTTTTCTTTTAACCCTAGCACTAGCTTCACCATATAAAAGTGATGATGTGATTATCCAAAAGGATAAAGGTTATGAAATATCCCTAATCCTTGATGCAAGTGGATCTATGAAGGATATGAATAAGTTTGGCATAGTCAAAGATATCGTTAAAAAGTTCGTCAAAAAAAGAGCTCATGATAAGATAGGTCTTACGATATTTGCAGATTTTGCCTATGTAGCGATACCTCTAACTTATGACAAAGAGTCGATTTTAAGGTTACTTGATAAGATAGATGTGGGAATTGCTGGTGTTCAAAGAACAGCACTTTATGAAGCTTTGTTTATGAGTAGTAAACTCTTTGCACACTCAAAAGCCAAAGAGAAAATTGCCATCTTACTTACCGATGGAGTCGATAACACAAACTCTATTCCTCTTAGTGTAGCAATCAATACAGCCAAAAAATACGGCATCAAAGTCTATGTGATAGGAGTTGGAGGAAGAGGCGACTACAATCCAATGGTACTAGAAAAAATTGCCAAAGAAACCGGTGGAGAGTTCTTTGAAGCAGACAGTGTTTCAAGGCTTCAAAATATCTACAAAGAGATTGATGCACTTGAAAAAAGTGAGATAAAAGCGGATAAATATATCAAAAAGAGTTACTATTTTCAATATCCCCTTGCACTCGCAATTGTGTTAATGTTGGCACTGTTTATCTACAAAAGGAGAGGCAATTATGGAATTTAAAGATCCACAAGTTTTATGGCTGATTTTGGCTGTTTTGCCACTTTTTTTACTGCTTAGATCAAAAGAAAACAGCTTTGAAAAATATTTTGACAAAGAGATACTAAAAAAGATGTATCAAAAAAATGGAGCAATTTCAAAAAAACTTAGAGATGCTCTTTTTTTAAGCTCCATCATATTTGCCATTATCGCTCTTGCAAGACCATATATCGACAACGGAGAGATCAAGGTAAAAAGCAGTGATATCGATCTAGTAGTCGGTTTTGATGTATCAAACTCGATGTTTTGTGATGATCTTTATCCAAACCGTTTTGAGTTTTCCAAGAGAAAATTTGGACTGCTTTTGGATAATCTAAAGAGATCACAAGTAGGAGTGATAGGCTTTAGTTCAAGATCATTTCTCATCTCTCCTCTGACTAGGGATTTTGCCACACTGAAGTATCTGGTTAAAAATATGAAGTTAGATTTTGTCTCACTAAAGGGGACAAATATACTTAGTGCATTGGACTCAACGGCAAATCTTTTAAAAGACTCAAAACAAAAAGCCCTACTTCTTTTTACAGATGGTGGAGATAAAAAAGAGTACCAAAAAGAGATAGCTTATGCCAAAAAACACGGCATCAAAGTCTTTGTCTATGGAGTCGCTACTAAAAAAGGAGGCGTTATCAAAACCAAAGATGGAGTCATCAAAGACAAAAATGGAAATATCGTCATCACTAAGTTAAATGAAGCCATAAGAGAGCTGGCACTAAAAAGTGGTGGAGGATTTATGCCCTACTCTTTGAGTGATACAGATATGAAAGTGATGGCAAACTCAATAGAGTCAGCATTTAAAGATGTTCAAAAAAAAGAGAGAACTATCAAAGATACCAAAGAGGTTTTCTATTATCCACTCTTGATATCGATACTACTTTTTATACTTAGCTTCATCTCGCTTCCAATAAGGAGAAAATCATGAAAATATTTTTAATTCTACTAATATCAATCTTCCTTCAAGCAGATATCTTTGATTTTTGGCATCTAAGAGGAGCAAACAGAGCCTACAAAGAGGGAAATTTCACTAAAGCAATTGATGATTTTAAAAAGCTTGACCTAAATAACGACCATGCCAAATACGATCTTGCAAACAGCTACTATAAAGCCAAAAGATATAAAGAGGCAAAGAGTCTGTATGAACAGATAAAAGAAAAAGATCTTCTTTTTGACAAGTGGCACAACCTTGGGAATACACTTGCTTTTTTAAATGACATCGACGGTGCTATCAAAGCATATAAAGAGGCTTTGAAAATCAAAGATAATAAAGATACCAAGTATAATCTTGATCTTTTGGAAAAATTAAAGAAAAAAAGAGAGCAAGAAAAGAAAAAGAAAAAGCAGAAAAATAAGGATCAAAAAAACAAAGATCAGAAGAAAAAAGATCAGAAAAACAAGGATCAAAAGAAAAAAGAGAATAAAAACAAAGATCAGAAGAATAAAAATAAAAAGAACAAAGATCAGAAAAACAAAGACAATAAGAGTAAAGATCAGAAGAACAAGGATCAGAAGAATAAAGATAAGAATGATAAGTCTAATAAAAATAAAGATGATAAAAATAAAAAGTCAAAAGATTCGAAAAAGAATCAATCAAAAGATAAAAACAACCAAAACAAAAATGACAAAGACAAAAAGCAAAACAGCGACAAAGCAAAAGCACAAAAACCAAAGGATCTTATGAAGATGAAACAACAAAAGATGGGTAAAAGTACACAAAAACCCGATCCTATCAGCGATAAAGAGGTAAAAAAGTACCTCAAAATGTTAGATAAAAGAGGTGTAAATACACTTCTTATCCCACTAAATTCAAAAGGAGCCAACGATGAAGAACTTAAAAATTGGTAAGCTAATAATATTTTTACTATTTCCTATCATACTGTTTGCCAAAGTGAGTGCATCACTTGATAAGCCAGTAATTCTACCTGGAGAGAGTGCAGTTTTAACTCTATCTGCAAGTGGAGATGATATAGAGTTTCCAGAGATTGACAATATCGGTGGATTTAAAGTAATCGGTGTAGCAAACTCAACAAGTATTTCAAATATCAACGGTAATATGACAAAAACTACATCAAAAAGCTACACATTTGTTCCAACAAAGAGTGTTCATATCCCATCGTTTAGTATAAAAGTTGACTCCAAAGTCCAAAAAACAAAACCACTAGACTTGAAGGTAAACACAAAACACTTACCCAAAGATGAAAGTGTGCAACTACTTCTAAAAAGCAACAAAAAAGAGGCATTTGTAGGAGAAAATATCAAACTAGATCTCATCTTCAAACGACCACCAAATAAACATTTTGAAAAGGTGGAGATAGTTCCACCAAAACTAGATGGTTTTTGGAGTAAGCAAGTTCCAGGCTCTAAAACTTATGCTTGTGGAGACTTTATCTGTGAGAGTTACAGCTTTATCCTAACTCCTCAACAAGCAGGAACTTTTACTATACCTCCTACAATCGCAAAACTTGGCATCTTAGAAAAACAAAGCAGAAGAAGGGGTGGAGTATTTGACGATCCATTTTTTGATGATCCATTTTTTAACTCTTTGATGGGAAGACTCACTTGGAAAAGAATCTACTCAAATGAACTCAAAATCAAAGTAAAAGAGTTACCAAACGATACCCAAATCATAGGAGATTTCTCTATAGATGCAAGAGTTGATAATAACAAAGTCGAAGCAGGAAAAGCCGTCAATCTAACCCTTACTATCAAAGGAAGTGGAAACATCGAAGATATAGAAAAGTTTGAACCAAAAATTCCAAATACCATAGTCTATGCAGATGAACCAAAGATCTCAAGCCACTTAGAGGGAGAGAAAAATGTAGGTACTTTTACTCAAAAGATAGCAATTGTAAGTGATCACAACTTTACTATCCCATCATTTTCACTAAACTTTTTCAACAAAGATGAGAACAAAACCAAAACGGTAAAAACCAACCCCATAGAGATAGAAGTAATTGGAGGAACAACTGTAAGTAAACCTACAATCCAAAGCTCTCCAAAGCCACTCATCTCCACTGAAGAAAACTCAACAATCAAAAGTACAATAGAACCTAAAAGTACTAGTGGAATCAATCCCTTCTATCTTTTATTAGCCTTTATAGCAGGGGCATTGTCTGTCTATCTATTAAGCAAAATAGGCAAAAAAGATCATAAAAAAGCCAAAAGCCCAAAACCTCTAACTACTCAAATCCAAAAAGCAAAAGATGATAAAACTCTCTTCTCTTTGCTACTTCCATATGCCAATGATAGCGACATTATAAAAGAGAGTTTGAAAAAGCTAGAAGAGAATATCTACAAAGGTGCAAATCACAAGATCGACAAAGATGAGATTTTAGACTTTTTTGATGATCTAGAGGAGAGTTAAAAGGAGAGATTAATCTCCTTTTGGCTTTGATACCAAAATCTCTCCTGCTAAAATATGCTCCCTAAAATCATACTCAAACTCACTATGGTCATACTTTTTATTAAGAACATTATTGATATCTTTTCCATCAAGATGAGTGATATCAGCAAAATCTAAAGCATATATATGAGCCACATATCTGTGAGTATCTGGAAATTTTGGATTGGCATAGGCTCTTTCTCCTAGATAATTAGATCCTACAATTGAGCCAATTGGAGTGTTTTGAGAGTCAACTTCATGTATATTATTATCGATATTAAATACAGCCCAATGAACTGTATCATTTGCATCAAAATCATCTACTATAATAGCAAAACTTTTAGTATGCATAGGCTCTCCCGACCATGACAACTGAGGAGAACCATCTCTTGGAATGAATTTTCTTGAGTATAGATGCATCTTCTTACCCTCATACTTCATCATCTTTCTTACACCATCGCTATCACTTCCACAACCACAAAAACTTAAAGAAGCAAGTAGAGTACTAAGCATTAGAAATAATCTCATATTTTAATCCTTTTTAAATAATATATGAAGATTATATTCTAAATCTATACATTAAGTTAATTTTTATTGACTAATAGTAGGGATTAAGAAGATTTTGTTACATATTTGGACAAAAACTCTAAAGCTTCTTCTTTATTTTTAAATTTGCCATCTAATTGACTCTCATAACAGTAATCCAAAATCTTTTTAAATTCAGGTGAAGGCTTTAAACCCAAATTTATAAGATCTCTTCCTTGAACAAGAGGTTTTGGAGCTTCATTTTCTACCTCTAACTCCTTTGCTTTTTTTTCTATCCACTCAATGGCTTTGGATTTTCTACTCTTTGCATCTTCACTATCTCTACCTAGAAAATCAGCCATAGCCACAGGCAGTAGTTTTTGGATATTTACCCTAGTTGAGAGTCTTCTTATCGCCTTGTCACTTGATCTTGCCTCATATAACTGAAAAGGTGCTAGATGATTTGCCACGATTGCTAAGACCTCATCGATTAACTCTTTATCATCACAAAGTAATTGAAGAAACTCTCTTGTAGGTTCAACCCCTGCTCTTTCATGCCCCTTTGATCTAATCCTGCCATCTTCAAAACTAGTTGTAGAGGGTTTTCCAAAATCATGACACAAAGCCCCAAACATCAAGATAAGCTCTTCTTTTTCAATACCACTTTTTAGCTTTGCCATCTCATCAATAACCATCATAGTATGCACCCAAACATCACCCTCAGGATGCCAAATAGGATCTTGCTCTACCCCTATGAGTGCATTTAAGTGTGGAAAATATCTTAAGACTCCAAGCTCTCTCATCAATTCAAAACCGATTGAGGGTTTTTTAGACTTTAAAAGTAGCTTTTTAAACTCCTCAAAAATCCTCTCTTTAGCAAGCTCCTCTAAATCCCCTCTCTCTACCATCTCTTTGCATAAAGCCTTTGTTTTGGAATCCATCTCCAGATCAAACCTAGCACAAAACTGTATCCCTCTATATACTCTAAGAGGATCTTCTACAAAACTTTCATCATCTATATGTCTTAAAATTTTTGAATTTAGATCATCCTTGCCAGCAAATGGATCTAAAAACTTAAGATCATGCAAATCATATCCGATGGAATTAATAGTAAAATCTCTTCTTTTTGCAGCACTTTTATAATCCAAAAAGCCATCACTTTTGATCTCAAACCCTCTGTGACCTTTGGCTACCTTGGTTTCAACTCTTGGAAGGGCAAAATCATACTCTATATCATCTATTTTTAGCTTTAAAACACCAAAACTCTTACCAACACTTGCGACTTTTCCAAAAGTAGATAAGATTTTCTCTAACTCTTCGATACTAGAAAATCCATAAACTTCGACATCAAAGTCATGTGACTCTAATCCCAAAAGATAATCTCTTACTCTACCTCCTACAAGTACAGCTCGACCTCCAAATCCCTCTATCTCTTTGGCAATTTGATCTAAGATCTTAGGAAT
The DNA here is from genome assembly GCA_964647715.1 of uncultured Sulfurospirillum sp. GTDB lineage: Bacteria > Campylobacterota > Campylobacteria > Campylobacterales > QNZT01 > QNZU01. Next base: position 7,295 of record CAZYJF010000060.1, read on the forward strand.
TTTCATAAGAAGAGTAGTATCTATATCTCAAACAGTAGCGGTTTTTTCTTTTTTAGGTATTCAATCACTCTTACAATCTCTTTATAACCCATATCGCCATCATCATCGTCAAATACTTCATCAAGTACTTCTACATACGATTTTACTGCTAATTCTAAATTCTCATCACTCACACCAGCATAGTGAAGAGCCGCTTCAAGCATATCAGCTAGATGAGTTGTCAAATCCTCCACCTCTCTTGTAAGCTCCTCTATATGTAGTGTTAAATTTGGATTAGGCATTATTCTCCCCTATTGTTAATTTTTCTTGAACTTGAGACTTGATTTCATCATAAATAAACGAATCCTTAAATCCCTCAAAACGACCACCACTGGCATTGGCATGTCCACCACCACCAAAGATCTCTTTTGATATTTTACTAACATCTGCTTTATTGTTTGCTCTAAAACTGATATTTCCTCTTCCATTGATATCCATAAAAAAGTCAAAATCATCATTTCTTACCA
>CAZYJF010000061.1:0-7762 GCA_964647715.1 uncultured Sulfurospirillum sp.
TTTATGACATATGAGTGTGAGACTACTTTACTAGGGAAAACACCATCTTCAACTGCAATAGCATTGATGATTGTTGTACCGTTTACTGCTATTGGCGATGTGTATTGTTTTGAATTTACTGTTGGAATTGATCCATCAGTTGTATAGTAGATCTTTGCATTAGAAGATGCCTCTAAAGATATCTGAGTTGGAGAATAAAAACCACTCTTAGCTGAAAATTCAGGTTCTTCACTTCTGCCGTTAGTAGTGAAGGCTTTAGAATTTTTACTATTTGGTGTAGGATACATATAGATTATCTCATTTTGGCTAGGACCAGCTGATATATCTGCTTTTTGATTGCTGTAGGTGATATTGTCTATGACATTTCCTGATCTATCACTAAAGATAATAGACTCTTTTTTAGATGAAAGTTTAAAGTTTGTGTGTATCTCTTTTTTCTTAGTATTTTTATCGTCAGCCCACACTAAAAGGTAAGACTTTGGTGCAATCACAGTGTTTTCAGGAAATTGCCATTTTTTACTATTTGTTGGATCATCACTTAGGAAATATCCCCCTAAGTTTACACTCTTATTGGAGTTATTATATAGCTCTATCCAATCTGAAAAGGCATAGTAATCTCTATCCATTTTTGTATTTAGATTTGATGCCATAAATTCATCTATATGAACCCCCTCTTTGATAGCTTGAGTTGTTCTTGATGGTTTAGGAGTGCTTGATTCTTTACTTGATGAGTCAGATCCACATCCACTAAAGTATAATAGAGTTGATAGTAGTGTGAGTGAATAAAAAAGTCTCTTTTTCATTTAAATATTCCTTAGATAAATAATTTATTATTTAATATATAATAAGACAAAAGATATTAACATAAAATGGTAAATAGTAAATAAAAATAAGATGTCAGTGCTTCAATATGTAACACTTTTTTGTAAAACCAAGCAAAATTTAGATAAATTTTTTTATAATCTGAAATTAATTTTGATATTTAATAGAAAGTTGAGTGAATTACCTTGAAGTTTTTGTATTTTGTATTTGTAGTGATAATGGTATCTCTCTTTCATATGATGATCTTAAATGATAAAAGGATAAACCCTCAGATATCTTCATCCAAGGCAAAGAAAAACAAGTCTGTAAAAATTCATCTCTCATCAATACAAATAAAAAAACCAGCACCCTTACCAAAACCTACCCCTCCCAAACCAAAGCATACAGTACCACCTATCATCTTACCTCTAGAAAATGAAGTAAAACCTTTGGAAAAAAAGATAGAAAAAGCACCCACCCCAAAAAAGATAAAAAATAAAAGAGTAAAAAAGCGACCCTCAAAAAAAAGAAGATCAAGAAAAAAGGTTATAAAAAAAGCCATAGCATACAAGCCAAGAGCAAAGACCCCACCGACTGCCTTCTCAGAGCCTTTGCCTCCTCAACAAAAGTTACAAAGTGTATCTAACAACACTGCTTTAAAGAAGAGATATCTTGCTAAAATAAGAGAGTTGATTAAATCAAACCTCTACTACCCAAGAGTAGCAAGAAGGATGCGAATCCAAGGAGTTGTAAAGGTCTCTTTTATAGTAAATAAGAATGGAGAGATAGATCACATTAAGATACTAAGTAGTGCAAATAAGATCTTAAGTAATGGAGCTCTTAAGACTCTAAGAAGCATTAAAGCTCCTCCCATTCCTGCAAAGTTAGGGGTAGGGACTTTGGAGCTTTTTGTGCCTATCGAATTTAATCAAAAGGATAGATGATGAATACATTGATGACTTATATCAATCAAGGTGGTATGATAAACTACATACTAATAGGGATGAATATAGTAGGTATTTCTATAATGATCTATAAATTTATAGAGATACTCATTGCCCGTAGTAAAAAGGTAAAGATTGCAAAAAACATTATAGATCAAGTCTCAAGCAAAGATCATTTACTCTCATATGAAAGTAGTAAAGATCTCATCTCTCAAAAAGTGGTCTCTTTAGAATCAGGTTTGGGTATAGTTAGATCAATAGCCACAATAGCACCTCTCTTAGGGCTTCTTGGTACAGTTATCGGAGTGTTGATCTCATTTGAGTCTATTTCAAAACATGGTATGGATGATCCTTCTGTTTTTGCTGGTGGCATATCCTTGGCACTAGTGACAACAGTAGTAGGCTTGATAGTAGCAATCCCTCACTATATAGGTTATAACCTATTGATAGGAATGTTAGATAGATTGGAGCTAAGTTTGAGAAAAATTGTGGGAGAGAGACTATGAAAAGAAGAGAACCAATCACTCCTGATCTAACACCACTAATAGATGTCGTTTTTATACTGCTTATCTTCTTTCTTGTTAGCTCTACATTTAAAAAAAATGAAAAGGCACTTGATCTAACTCTTCCAAATGCTGCTTCCTCAAATAAACTGATAAAAAAAGAGTCTATTACGATAGAGCTAAGTAGTGATGCCTTGGCATATAAGGGGAAAAAGATAGAATTTGACCAATTAGATGAGGTACTAAAAACTATCAAAGATAAAAGCCAAGATATAAATATCAGGATCGATAAAGAGGTCAGATATAAAAGAGTGATGAAACTTTTTGATACTCTAAAAAGCAATGGATTAAACAACTTGGCTCTTGAGAGTGAGATAAAATAATTTTCATTATGCTAAAATTGCACCATGGCAAAATTTACAGAGATAGTTAAAAACAAGACTTCTATGATCTACTTCATATCCGCTCTTTTACTAATCGGATTTATCCTGTTTCTTATATATAGAGGAGATGGTACTATCTCTACACCTTCAAATGATTATAAAAAAGTTGGTTACTTTCATGGAGGGAGTGGTGGAAGTGAACTTGATGTCAGAAAGGTGCGATGGGATAAACATGTCGGATTTGAGAGGATAGTCTTTGATGTTTATCAGTACAACGGAGTTTTAGGGGATAAGAGTTATATCCTAACAAGTGATACAGGTATATATCAGATAGGAAAAGAGAAGACTGACTTGCTTGAACTTTATGGTGAGCTAAAAGGGTATCGAGCTTTTTCGGCAGCAATTCCTAGTTTTTCATCTAGTAAATATGTTGAAGATTTAGAAGTTATGCCTGAGAGCGATGAGATTTTATTTACAATCAAACTAAAAAAAAGCACTCCATATAGGGTATTTACACTAGCTCATCCGGCTAGAATTGTCATCGATCTTAAGGATTAAGCTTAGATAAAAAGAGATTAGCATTAGTGCTATTGTGATAGCAAAAACACTTTCAAAGCTTGTCCACTTTAAAAGCCAACCCCCTAGTATAGAAAAGATAAAGCCAAGTGCAGTTAGAGTCGATGATATAGCCACATAGACTGGTCTTTTGGACTCAGGAGCTATCTCAAAGATAAGATTCAAATCGGCATTTCTAAATCCATCCCTTGCCACTCCAAATAGAAAAAAGAAGATCATAAAGCTCCATACATTACTAGCAAAGATAGCGATACAAAAGATTAAGATAAATATAATCAATGCAACTCTCATCATCAAAATATAATCATATGTAAGCCTCTTCCATATCAATAAGTTTCCAAATACACTACCAAGCATCTCAACCGTGATAAATGATCCTACAACCCAGCCAGATAGATCTACAAGCTCTTTTGCTTTGATAATAACAAAGGGTAAAGATAGCAAGAAAGAAAACCCTAAAAATGTCATAGCTATTTGGATCTTAAATCTAGAATTTGTCTTTAGGATTTGATAACTGTTTTTTAAAAACTCCAAAAAACTCTTTTCTCTTTCTTGAATATCCTCCTTTATAGGCTCATCTATCGTGGAAAAAGTCCAAAGTCCAATCGACATTAAGATTGCACTACTCATAAAAAGGTAAGCATAACTTCTAGGAGCTTCAAAATTCTCTAGTACAAAACCAGCAATGCCACCACTAAGAAGTGCTCCCAAAGAGGCAAATAACTGCTTGTTTGACATGCTCTTGCCTCTTTGTTCTTTTGTAAAAACTTTTGCGATGACCTCTTTAAAATAAATACCTCCAAAACCAGCGGCAGAAGAAAATACAAATAACCAAATACCTATCAACAAAAGAGTCATAGAAGGATTATTATCACCAATTAGAAGGATGGACAGACCTATTAAGAACCAGCTAAGTACCCTTACAAAAAACACAAGCTTCAAATATCTCATCACTTTTTTAAAACTTTGAGCATAAAAAGCAGCAAAGAGACCAACAGTCGAGGAAGCACCCCGAAGAATGGCTACAAAAAAACCAACAATTAAAAAGTTTTGACTAAAGTGATGTACGATTAGAGGAAGTATAGTACTTGGTTCTGCAACTGTTGTAGCTAGTGCTACGAAAAAGCCATGGATGGCATTTTTTGCATTGTTGCTTTTATATGACAAATATTAACTCTTGTTAGAGAGTTTATATAGATTGTTTTCTTTGATGTGAATGATACAAACACTACATGCTACAACGATCAAAAGCAGTAGTGAAGATAAAATATTTTTCAACAAAATACATCCTTGATACAATTAATTAATTATATCAAGTTAACTTTAAAATTTTCTTCTAAGTCCCCACGCATCTATGATACTAAGATCACCCACTTGATTAAAGGTATGTGTACCTCCGATATCTTTGTCCCAGTTAGGGATGATTGAACCAGCTATTTTTTCCTCATAATCTTTAGTCGTAAGCTTGGTTATTTCGTTAAAATATGTACCATGACCATATCTTAGTGAAGATTTTTGCGAAGGACGAATAATTTTTCCATTACTTTCAAAGATTTTACCAGCTGGTCTTGAAGTCTCGACATTTGAGACTATTGGATTATTTGGATGAGCTTTCCAATCTTTGGTTCTAAAGTCATCAGCATAAAACAAAAACAGTTCGTTGTAAAGTAGGGTATTTTGCTCTTCATCTATATTGACAAACATCCACCACTTTCCATCTTGCTCCCATAAAGTAGTGTCAGCTGATTTGACATCCTCCATCAAATGCATATCAAGCTCCCACTCATAAGGGAAATTTTTTGCTTTGTAAAGAGAGATCTTACGGCTTGCACCAGATTCAGGGATCATATACCAAGTATCACCTTGTTTGAAGATGTTAGGATAGGATAGATGTGATCCTGTATCTAAAATCTTGGTACTTTTTTGGACATTTCCCTCTTTGTCCATATCTAAAACAGCCAAATGACCTATCATACTTTTATACGGCATCTCTTCAACAAATACAAAATATCCACTCTTGTCATCTTTTTCTACAACAAAAGGATCAGCCCACATGATACCAAGAGGTGAAGTTATCTTTTTGTAGCTGTTTAAGTCGTGGGCAGTTTTGGGATCAAAATTTACCATCAAAAACCACTCTTCAAAGTAAAATGCTTTTAGTACAAGTCTTTTGGTGAATTTGTAGATATATTTTGCAAATGGTTTTATGGATTCAAGATTATTTGGTCTTTTTCTATATGGATAATCATAAAAATCAAAGCCGTTTTTATACTTTTGTATCTCTTTATAAAACTGCTTTTCTCCAAGCCTTTGAAGTTTTTCAAGTGATCTTTCCAAAAATGGGACTGCTAGCCACTTTAGAAAGTTGATATTTTTATTTGGAGAGATTTGTTGAGTTAGCGACCAAGAAAGGTAGATTGGCTCTCCTCCATTTAAAGAGTCGTCTAATCTTTGTAGAGTGATACCAGTTTTGGGATCATTTTCGATAGATTCCCAAAATCCTCCATCTTTCATACCACGAGTCTTCATATAATCCCCAAAGAAAAATCCCCAAATACCATGTTTTGGAATTTTTAGTATCTCTCCCTTGATAAGTTCATCGCCACCATAAACGATGAGGTCTAAGTTTGCATCTTTTATGCTCTTAAGATCATCAATACTTACCTTTTTCACATCAAGATTAAGCTCTTTTTCTTTTTGAGCATCAGGATTTTGTGCAAAGAGTCTTTTGTCTAGTTTTCTTAGTTTATTGTATAGCCAATATTTACTATCATCTTCTTCGCTCTTGGTCTGATCTATGATTAATTCAATTGAAGCTATATTTTTTTGTATGATTCTTTGAATTGATCTATCAAACCACTCTTCTACCTTGCCATTATCTGTGATAATTCCTATCTTAAGCATTCAAAGCCTTTGTGATTACTGCATCCCAGAGTTTTTTTACTTCACTCCAAGCATATGTTTTTGCTTTTTCTCTGGCATTGCTTGAGAGTTTTTTACAAAGTGCAGGCTCTTTTAATGCTCTTAAGATTTTATTTGCCATGGCTATGTGATCATTTTTATCGACTAAAAGACCATCTTTTTCATTCTCTATCAGATATGGTAATCCCCCAACATTCGTAGATACGATAACAAAACCAAGTGCCATCGCCTCCACTATGCTCACAGGAAGATTATCAAAATTTGTAGGATTGATGAATATATCAAAATCTTTTGAAAGATTGATCCACTCCTCTTTTGAAAGACCTCCTGTAAATGTTACAGAATCTTCTAGTCCAAGCTCTTTGGCAAACTCTTTTGTCTCTTCTAGTGAGCCATCACGATCGGGTCCTACCATCGTTAATGTTGCATTGGGATATTTTTTCTTTACGATTTCAAATGCTCTGATAGCCATCTTTGTATTGTAAATCTTTGCGAATGATCTTACATATAGAAGTTTTGGTTCTATTTTCTCTCTTAGTTTAAATTGATATTTTTCTAGCTCTATATTGTTTGGGATAAGCATAGTTTTGTATCCCCTCTTTTCAAACTCCTCTTTAAGATAAGAAGATGGTGTTACATTCATAAAAGAGTCATTAAAAAGATATTTTGATAAAGCTTCGTTATTGTCTAATCTTTGAGGTAAATTTCCTCCATGAAGTATGGGAATGTATGGTATCTTAAATTGTTTCGCATAAAATGCAGTCATCATCGCATAGTAAAAGTTCCAAGTACTGTAAGTATCGACTATTAAGAGTTTGCACTCATTTTTGTGTTTGATAATTTGTCTCATCATATCAAAAAATCGCAAGATTTTATTTTGTACTGACGAGCAAGTCACGATATCATAAGTCTCACCCAATTGCTCTCCAAGAGTATCAATCGTTGAGAGAGTCGGACTATTTTTGTTGCCTAGATATAAGATCATCCATCTTCCCTTTAGATAATTTACCTAAATATCGGCAAGTCTATAAAATAATGTAGTAATAATCGTGGAATAAGTTAAGCTAATTATATTTTTGGCAGGTATAAGGGAAATTTTCTCTTAAATTTCCCTTATATTTTATGATTTTTTATCTTTTATATCGTGACTGAGTTTTTCAAAAAACTCTTTCAACTCTTCTGCTGCCTCTTTTGCTAACTTTTCTAGTGAGTGAGTTGATTCTTGTACCTCTCTTGAGATCTTCTTTTTTGACTCTTCAAGAAACTCTTTTGTCTCCATCTTGGCTAGATGTGATTTTAATTTGGCTAGATCTATCTCATGTGCATGATCTTCTTTTACCTTCTTGACAAACTCTGTCGTACTCTCTTTGAGGTTTGAGACTTTCTCCTTTGCCTCAAGTATCTTGATCTTAGCCTCTTCTTTTGTGTGATCATCGATTAACTCTTCTTTTATCTTGATAAAATTACTCTTTAGATCAGCCCAAAAATCATGTATCTCTTCTGGCAAATCTTTTATAGTATCTGCAACTTTCTCCTCCACCTCCGTTATAACCTCTTTTGTTTTCTCAACAGTTTTGTTCAAATCGTGCTTGTCTTTCATAACTTACTCCTTAAATGGTTTTGTGTAATTATA
>CAZYJF010000062.1:0-7732 GCA_964647715.1 uncultured Sulfurospirillum sp.
GGCGACCCTCAGCTTGGAAGGCTGACGCTCTAGCCAACTGAGCTATTCCCGCATACGTTCTTCATAATGAAGATTTAGTGGTGGTGAGTGGAGGATTCGAACCTCCGAAGGTAAAAACCAGCAGATTTACAGTCTGCCCTCGTTGGCCACTTGAGTATCTCACCGTGACTTCCACATCGATCATTTCTGGTCAAACACTGTTTCACAAATGGAGCTGGCAAAGGGACTTGAACCCCCGACCGCCTGATTACAAATCAGGTGCTCTACCAACTGAGCTACGCCAGCACACATTTTGTGAGCCGTGATTATACTCACTTTTTTTTTAAATGTCAAGGGATATTTTTAAAAACTTTTATTTTTTTCAAACCAGTTAAGTTTTTCTCTTAGTTTAACTACCTCTCCTACTACTATAAGGGCAGGGGTAGGTAGATCTTTTGCTTTTTTGTAGATATCTTCTAATGTTCCAACTACTGTCTTTTCATCTTCTCTTGTACCTTGGCTAATAACTGCTATGGGATAATCTTTGGGTTTGCCTATCTCGATTAATCTTTTAGTTATGTATTTTAGTCTGTGAAGACCCATCAAGAATATGATTGTATCATCACTTTTGTAGTTCTCCCATGGTATTTGTGAGTGATCTTTGTTAGGTGATTCATGCCCTGTTACTACTCTAAAAGATACGGTTATGCCTCTGTGAGTTACAGGGATACCTGCATATTCAGGTACAGCTATAGCTGATGTGATACCTGGGATAAATTCAAACTCCACACCTCTTTCTTCTAAATAGATAGCCTCTTCGCCACCTCTTCCAAATACTAGTGGATCACCACCTTTTAGTCTGACTACTTTTTGATGCTTTTGTGAGAGTTGGTACAAAATCTCGTTGATTTCCTCTTGTGGAAGGGTATGATGAGAGTCCTCCTTACCTACATAGATAAATTCACAACCATCCTTTGCATACTCCAAGATGTCAGGATTTGCCAATCTGTCATAAACTATCACATCAGCCTCTTTGATAACTCTCATAGCCTTGATAGTCAAAAGATCAATATCTCCAGGACCCGCTCCCGTTAAATAGACTTTACTAGCCATTGCTCACCTCTTTTAGATAGCAAGAGGGATCCTCTGCCCATAGATCATCATAGATAGCATAAGCTCTACTTCTGCTTCCACCATTGCAGATATCCAAATATTTACAATCACTACATTTACCTTTTAAGTTTCTTGGAAATACTCTTAAGTCTTTTAAAAGTTCACTTGGATTTTTACTCCAAATATCTGAAAAGTCCTCTTTTAAAATATTTCCTATATTAAATGGAAAGAAAGGATCTGGTTTGACATTACCTTCGCTGTCAATATTTAATAGTTTTCTTCCGGCACTGTTTCCACCCCACTTTTTAAGTCTATCTATCATCTGCACTTGAAGATGAGGATACTCTTTTTTAAACCTCTGCAAAAATTTTATAGCATCCATCTCCATATTTCCGGTTACTATCTCAATATCTCTTTTGTTTTTGTGATACTCAAACGCTTTGTCGATGATAAACTCTACTGCCTTTTCTCTCTCATCTTTGCTTAAATCCATTTTGAGATTATCCAAACCTCTACCACTATAAACTAGATGAGAGATATAAATCTTAGGGATATTATGATCTTGGGCTAGTTTAAAGATAAACTCAAGATCATCAATCGTATCCTTTGTCATAGTAAAACGAATACCTACTTTGCTACTAGAGAAGCTATTTAGCAGATCAACTGCTTTCATAGACTCATCAAATGCTCCCTTAAGACCTCTAAACTCATCGTGAACTTTTGGAGATCCATCTATACTGATACCTACATAGTTAAATGTATCAAGAATTTTTTTGGCATTTGAACTTTTTACATAAAGACCGTTGGTTGAGAGATATGTGATGATCCCTAGCTCTTTGCAACGGTTTGCTATATCAAATAGATCAGATCTGGTAAGAGGTTCTCCTCCACTAAAGATGATAAATTTCACACCATTTTCTTTTAGTTTTGGCAGAGTTTGCATGATTATTTCAGTGCTTAGAGTATCGACTGCACTTAGATCAGCCTTGGAGTAGCAGTGAAGACAGGAGAGATTGCATCTGTTTGTAAAATTCCAAATAGCTATACTTCCATCTAAAACTCTTGCTGGTTTGTTCTCTACTACTGAATTTAAAAGATTTGAGAGTCTAAACATTATCTGCTCCCATTTGAATCTGTTTTGAAAGAGAGTATATAGTTTGTGATAGCTTCTAACTCATCCTCTTTTAGTTTAAATGCTGGCATGGCATTTCTTTTGTATCCAAAGACTTTCGAGACCGATTTTGGATCACTTATCATAGCTTGAATCTCCTCTTTGCTTCTTTTAGATGCAATCTCTGCAAATGAAGGTCCAAAAGCCTCAGCACTTTGATGATGACAGCCCCAACAGTAGGTCTCAAAAACTTTTTTACCTTCAATGGCATTTAAGTTAGATACTCCAAATAGTAGAAAAACAGATAGAAAAAAAATCCTCATAAAAATCCCTTGATATTTTAAGAGTATCATAACATTTTTTTAGATTGAGTATGATTGATTTAAATCAAAAAGATCAATACCTCTTATAAAAGTCCCTCGTAAAAAGAAGCATAACAGTATAAAACTCCAATCTTCCTACAATCATAGCAAGTGAGAGAACCAATTTATCGATTTCACTAAAAAAAGCAAAATTTTGAGCTGGCCCTACTTTGGCAAATCCAGGTCCTATATTGCCTACACAAGCAACTGCCGCACTGATTGAGGTCATAGGATCATAACCTCTTGCATATAGATAAAATGTTACAACGGCATTACTCAATACAAAAAGCATCATAAATCCGCTCACACTGCCCAAGACTTTCCCACTTATTCTATTCTTATCTATATAGATTCCTATCAATGCATTTGGATGGAGGATTTGGCGAAACTGGGCAAAGATATTTTTAAACCATACGATATATCGAATCACTTTGACTCCACCAGCAGTAGATCCGGCATTTCCACCTACAAGCATAGCGACAAATACAATCACAACAGCTACTCTTCCCCACTTCTCATAATCAAGTGATGCAAAACCGGTGGTAGTCAAAATAGATGATATGGTAAAAAATGAGTGTGTAGAAGATTTTAAAAAACTCTCATCTGAGTTTTGCATATGAATTAGAGTCAAAAGTATTGACATTACAGCAAAGATGATAAAATACCACTTTACTTCTTCACTTTTGTATCCGCTAGTATCACCTTGAATTACTCTTAGATGAGCCAAAAAGTTTACTCCAGATAAAAACATAAATACAGTAGTCACCCAAAGGATAAAGTAGTTATCTTCCCAATACCCCATAGAGCTATTTTTTGTAGAGAATCCTCCTGTTGATATGGTAGAGAATGCATGATTTAGAGCGTCAAAATAACTCATACCTCCTAGTTTTAGCAAAATCATATCACTCAAAGTAAAAACGACATAGACTATCCAAAGCCTAAGGGCAGTATCTTTGATTTTCGGTGTAATCTTATCCATCTTGATACCGGTCGATTCAGCTTTAAACATCGTCATAGAACCTGTTGGATTGATAAGTGAAAATAGCCCAACTCCAAGTACTACGATCCCCATACCGCCAAGCCAGTGAGTTAGACTTCTAAGCATCAAGATTGAGTGGGGAAGAGATTCTATATCGCTGTAAATGGTAGCTCCTGTGGTAGTAAAACCGCTAATAGCTTCAAAAAATGAATCCATCAAAGATATATCACTGTATAGATATAAAGGCACACTACCCGCTACTCCAAGCAGTATCCAGATAAGATTTACTGAGAGTATCGAATCTTTTACTCTCATCCTCATATTGTGCCTAAACATCAAAAGATACATAATTAGATTTACAAGAAAAAAGAGTCCGTCAAATATAGCAAAATATCTTATATCCTCTTTAAAATAGACTCCCCATCCAATAGGAATAAGAAAAAATACCGACATAGCCATACCGATAATCGATAAAAACTTCGTTACATTTTTTAAAGTGAGTAGATCCACTCTTTTGCCTTTTCTCTTTTTTGTTCTGGTACAAAAATGATGATGATATCTCCCTCCCTCAACTCCACCTTCTCTTCAAATCTCTCCAACTTTTCATCTCTTAGAATATAGGAGTTTTTGGGATCTTTAAAAGGTTTTATCTTCTTGCCTATCAAAATAGAATATGGAAATATCTTTCTCATAAAAACTGCTCCCTTTCCTCCACAATAGTGCTTCTCTATCGTTACATTGCTAGATCCTAGTTTCTCGATGATCTCATAATAGGTATTTGATTTTGGACCTCGTGCGGCAATGATACCAAGATGGTGTATGAGTGCATAGTGCTCTTTTTTATTGTTGATGGCTACACATTTACTAACTCCTGCCTCTTTTGCCTCAAGAGATTGTATGATATTTTGCTCATCACTGCTGTATGTGCATATCGCCATATCGGAGTTTTCTATCTGCTCATCCTCATAGATCATCCTCTCAACAAATCTACTGTTTATCACTGTAACTCTATCTTGGAGTATCTCTTCTGCTTTTCGACAAGAGTTTAAATCTTTATCGATTAGTTTTATTTTAGATCCTCTTTTTGATAAAGCTTTTGCGATTTCGATAGACAATGGATTTGCACCAAATATCACAATATTTTCAATCTTATTTGGCATAACTCTATCTAGTCTTTCACTAAGAGATTTTATCTTTTTCCCATCTCCAAATAGATAGATCAAATCATCCTCCATGATAGGGTCACTTAGATCAGGAATAAAAAAGCTCTTATCTCTCTCAACTCCAACTGCTATACAATCTTCATCAACGAGTACCTCAATAGGTTCTCCTATAAGATCACTCTCCCTCACAAAAATCGAGATCAGTTGATTGTCACAAAAATGAAATCTCTTGACATTGTTTGCTTTTGGAAACTCCAACAGTGCCTCAATCGATCTTGCTGTAGATTGGAAAGGAAAAACCGCACTGTCTATTCCAAGCTTTGAAGCAATTGAGCTTTTGGCAAAGTAGTTGTTTCTTAGCCTTATAATCTTCTTTTTGACATCAATGGCATCATCGGCAATCAAAGTAGAGAGGATATTTGCTTCATCACTATCAGTAACTGAGATAAAGATATCAAACTCTCTGTTTAAAAGTAATGAGTAAGTGAGAGGATCTTCAATATTTCCGCAGATAGTTAGAAGGTCACTACTATCATCAAGCACTTGCAAAACAGAGCTATCCTTATCGATGATAGTAACTGAGTGCTTGATTGATAGCTCTTTGGCAAGCAAGGTTCCAACCCTGCCTGCTCCTGCTATGATGATGTCCATTATCTACTTTTCTTCGTAGATGAAGATTCCTGATGGATGCATTACACCATCTATTTTATTTTCAACTTTCCAGTCCTTTGTGTTGATGATAGCAACTTTGTTTGCATCATTTACCGAGACATAGAGTTTTGGAGATAGTTTTGACCATCTAAGATGCAAAACTTTTCCGTCAAATGTAAATGTTTTTATGATCTTGAGAGTGTTTGTATCGATGATTTGAATCGTTGGAAAATCCTTTCCAGAATATGTAACGGCTATGAAGTTTTGATCTGGTGAAAGAGATGTAAAGACCGGCAGACCTTTTGTGGTGATTTTTTTAATAAATTTGAAATTTTTATCATATACTAAAACTCCGTTATTACCAACTTCTGGGATAAAAGTCTTCTCACTGCTAAGCGACCAAAATCCAAAGTGAGGCACTTTCAAGACAGGCTTTCCACCCTCACTAGATACTTCAATCATCTTATATTTCATAGAGTCTAGATCAATCACTCCAAATCCTTTGGTAAGGAAAAAGCCGACTATATATGTCTTGCCCTCTATCATCGCATCAAAAGGCATCTTTCCTACATTAAACTCTTTTGTAAGCTCAAATTTAGGCTCTTTTTTGCCATCAATTTTATTTTGATAGACACTCACTTTATCGTTATCCATCTGAGCAAAAATAAGTTTATCTTTGTAGAGTTTGATACCGACATTTTTTGAACCAGTTTTTATCTTTTGGATAGGTTTTAAACTACGAGTTAATATATCAACAGATTTATCATCATAGTTTGCAACCGCAACAAAATTCTTCCCTATGACAAAACCAATTGCTGATTTGCTTGTTTTATACTCATCAAGCTTTTTATCAGTTTTTGGATCAAAACGAACTATATATCCATCACGAGAGATAAGGTAGCCATCATCACCATCAAATTTGATGATCCCATGATTCATATTGTGCATGTTTTTCATATGCTCTTTTAGTTTATCATCCTCAATCACAGCAACTGAATTGCTCTCTCTTTCAACTACAAACATTTTCTCTTTGGAATTATCCTTTGCAAACAGACTGCTTGCAATTACTACTATTAATAAAAATTTTTTTAACATTATTTATCTCCTAAAAGATGATTTTAGCACAATTTTTGATTTACAAAATTGAATCTACGAATAATCGCTTATACTAATGACACTGATTTGTTATTTTTACTCTAGATTACTGCAACAATAACTCACTAATATAACTCTCATCCAAAAGCCTATCAAGACTGATCTTCTCGTAACTATTCAATCCTTTTATATTCTTAACACACTCTTTTTTATCTGTAGCATTTTTACAATGCTCCTCAAAGATACTCCAGCCAAATAGAAGTGGGAAAAATTGTCTGTTTTTGTTGATGTAGTTATATTTTCCAACTGGTATGTCTGCTGGATATGATGTGAACTTTTGTAGCTTTTTGGTATCCCAGACCTCAATTGATCCGTCGTGTTCATAGATACTTAGATATGACCATCTTCCATCACCACTAAACTCTGCATGGATATATCTTTTTCCTTTTACGGGAGTTAGTTTTTTTATAGAGTAGTCATCTTTGTTTAGCAATATGAGCTTATCACTACCGTTATCGATCCAAAGATAAGGAGTGAATGGGTGGGTCTTTACAAAAAATCCATCACCTGCTATGTCTATCTTTTTGACAAATTTCCAATCATACATCTGCCAGATTGTTACATAGGTGCTTCTTAGGTGTGGTGTTGCAAAGTAGAATTTACCTTTTTTGTAAAAGTATGTTGCAGAAAAAAGATGAGGCATACCTTTCATAGGGTGATCAAATACTTTATTTAAACTCTCAAGATCAAAGACTCTAAGCACCTTACCTCTTCTTGCAGTTGCAATGATAAACTTATCAAATGGATCGATAAAATAGTCCTCTATAGGCTCTTTTATTTTAGTAAAGCTAATATTTAAATCTTTTGTATTTACTTTAGCCACTAGTGGCTTGTCACGATAGGTGAAAATCATCTCATCTTTGCTGTATCTCTCATATATCGCACTTACCTTGCCATCTAGTTTGACTAATTTTTCTACCTTTAGTGAATCTGGATTTAAGATCACAAGTTGCTCTGGCAAAAGACAACTCACAAAGAGATGCTTTCCATCACGGCTCAAAGAGAGATTTCTAAGATTTATACAAGATCGCACCTTTGCAACTCTTCTACCCTGCTTTAGTGAATAACTCTCAACAAATCCATCTCTTGTAGGGATATATATCTCTTCTGCTTTTGGAAAGCGATACTTGATCCCACCATGAACATTTTTCAAAGCAAACTTATCAAGTACTCTATCCTCTTCCATGATCCAAACATATCCACCATCTCTCTCGACTAC
>CAZYJF010000063.1:0-1647 GCA_964647715.1 uncultured Sulfurospirillum sp.
GACGATGATGAGCAAAAAATGCAAAAATCTATACTTCATAGGCGAGTGCTTGGATGTAACAGGAGAGCTAGGCGGATACAATATCCAGTGGGCATTCTCATCTGCAGTTAGGGTGAGATTGTAATCAAGATTGATACAGATCAATCCTCAAAATACAAAATGTGGATAAAATAGCCACCATTAAAGGAGTAAACGATGGATAAATTTACTGATACCTCTTTTGATATGTTTATAGAGACTGTGGTTCCTGAAAATGAACTCATCATCTCTAGGACTGATCTAAAAGGCATCATTACCTATGTAAATGAAACATTTGCACAGATATCAGGATACACTCCAGATGAGCTCATCGGAAAGCCTCACAACATTGTCCGTCACCCTGATATGCCAAAATCCGTCTATGCCGATCTATGGAAGAGTATCAAAGAGGATGAGAGTTGGAGCGGATATGTAAAAAACCTACGAAAAGACAAAGGCTACTACTGGGTTCATGCTCACATCTCAGGTGTCTATAAAAACGGCGAACTTGTAGAGTACAAATCCATAAGAGAACCAGTCGCTCAAGACACAAAGATCCAAATGCAAAGAAAATATGATAAAATGCGAGAAGATGAGGAGAATATCTGTCGAGTTGTGACATATACTTCTTGTGATAAAGTAAAATAAATTCTATAATCTTTGCTAAGAGGTACACTTGAAAAAAGTCTTCAAAAGTCTATTGATGTCATTATTGCCACTTTTTCTTATGATTGGATGTAGTATGAAAAAGCCAATTACCTATAATTCAAAGGTAAAGACTATAAAATCCCTCCCCTCTTTAAAACTACATTACATAGAAGAGGGTAGTGGGCAAGATCTTGTGATGATCCACGGCTTTGGATCAAGCAGTAGCTCTTTTAAGAAGATAATCCCCCACCTAGCAAAAAACTATCATATATATGCACCTGATCTAAAGGGCTTTGGTAAGTCTCCAAAACCTGATGATGGTAACTACTCCGTGTATGATCAATACCTTCTTATCAAGTCATTCATAAAAGAGCACCATATAAAAAACCCAATCCTCCTTGGACACTCCATCGGAGGGGCTATCTCACTCCTTTTGGCGATGGATAAAGATCTAGGAGTCAAAAAACTAATCCTTTTGGATACTCCAGCTTACAGACAACAACTTCCAAAGCTCCTAAGATATGTCAAGATACCAGTTTTTGGGAAACTTGGCTTTTACCTGCTACCTTCATCATATGAGGTAAAAGAGGGTTATAGTTATGCATTTTACGATGATAAAAAAATACCACAAGAGATGATAGATGAGCTTAGCAAAGATCTCCAAAGCAAAGGAGCAAAGAGTGCTTTTGTCAAAACAAACAGTGATCTTATACCAGATGATATAGATGATCTTACAAAACAGTACAAAGATATCAAGATCCCCACTCTCATAGTCTGGGGATGGGATGATGAAGTAGTTCTAAGAAGCAAAGCCTATATGCTACACAAAGACATAAAAAACTCAAAACTCCACTTTATACACAACTGTGGGCATATCCCCCAAGAGGAACAGCCCAAAGAGTTACTAAAGATTTTAGATAGATTTCTCTAGCTATAAAGTACCGGTGCACCAGCCTTTTGATGGATGAGGTTTGCTGTCTC
>CAZYJF010000063.1:1747-5471 GCA_964647715.1 uncultured Sulfurospirillum sp.
TCTTTGTCTATCTTGCCATCAGCTTTTGCAGCATTTAGCATCGCATAGAGTAAAACTTCAGCTTTTTTCTCTTCGCTAGGTCCTGCTTTGATCTCTTTTCCAGCTAGAAGATCATTTAACATAGTTCCAATATTAGAAGATGAGTCATCTTTTTTTCCAAATGAATTGATAAGATCACCGATTCCTCCACTAGAGCTTGGTGCATTTGAAGGAGTATCTGCCTTGCCTCCACCTAAAATTGAGCCTAACAAACCACCGCCAGCTCCCCCACTCATAGCCTTTCCAACTGTCTTTGCTATCATCACACCTGCTGCAATCTTTCCTAAAGTTCCTAACATACTCATTGATTATCCTTTAATTTTAAATGGTAAAGTTATTATACCATTAAGCTGATATAATGCTCTTATAATAGCAGATGGGAAGTAAACACCACTAACAAAATACAATCTTAACTAAATTATCTTCACCACATTTTAAAAAAAATCTGCTATTTTCCATTTGTATTTGTATGCAAAATATCCAAGTGCTATACCAACAACAATTGATACAAGGAAAAGTACACCGCTATCCATTTTCAATCTCCTCTAAATCTTTTTTCATTTTATTTAATTCAAAATAATTTATAACCAATCCCATAATAAAAATAGAAAACAAAATGAACGAAATCACTGACAGCAAACCATCTTGTCTGATAGCATAACTACCGCTACCGCCGGAAGCCGCAAGCAAAATTATCATCTTTTTATAGATAATATCCGATTTCTTTGCAATCAAGTCTATTTTATCACAATTTTTCATAAACAGACCACCTTTTGACTTTAGAGGTATGTTACCAAGAAATTTAACAAAGGTAAAATAATATTTCATTTTGAAATATTTATTAACTCAAAACCCTATCATTCATAATTAACCTGATATAATGCTCTTATGGCAATAGATGAGCAATCAATACAGAGTTTAAAAACCAGACTTGATATCGTAGATGTGGTAGGTAGGTATGTCGAGCTCAAAAAAGATGGGGCGGGATACAAAGCCAACTGCCCCTTTCATGATGAAAAAACTGCATCTTTTAAAGTCTCCCCCTCCAAGCAGATCTACCACTGTTTTGGTTGTGGAGCAGGTGGTGATGGCATCAAGTTTGTGATGGAGATAGAGCATCTAAACTACCCTGAAGCGATTGAAAAGTTAGCAGATGAGTACAATGTCCAGCTAACTTACACAAATGACGGCTATCAAAAAAACAGGGCTGATCTAGGAGTACTAGAGGAGTTAAATCACTTTTTTAGAAGAGAACTTCAAAGCTTTCCCCCTGCAAAGGAGTATCTACTAGGTCGTGGTGTCTATGAGTCATCTATCGAAAAGTTTGAGCTAGGATATGCTCCACCATCTCAAAAGACACTCGATTTTTTGCAAAACAAGGGAGTCAAACTCAAAGAGGCTCTTGATCTTGGGATTGTAGCAAAGGATCCAAACGGCAGAGTCTATGCTAGGTTTACAAAACGAGTCATCTTCCCTATCTTCAATCCCGGAGGAAAGATAGTCGGATTTGGTGGCAGGATCATAGACAACCGTGAAAATGTAGGAAAGTACATCAACTCTCCAGATACTAGATTTTTCGATAAAAGCACTCTTCTTTACGGATACCACAAAGCCAAAGACACCATCATGAAAAAGGGCAGGATCATAGTAGTAGAAGGAAATCTCGATGTAGTGATGCTCCATCAAGCCGGCTGGACAAACACGGTGGCGACTTTAGGAACTGCATTTACGGAGAAGATCATACCACTACTAAGAAGAGGTGATCCTGAAATCATCCTAGCATACGATGGAGATAGAGCGGGAAAAGAAGCGGCTTTTAAGGCTGCCAAGATGCTTAGTTTTAGGGGTATGAGAGGAGGAGTTGTGATCTTTGAGGGTGGAAAAGATCCAGCAGATATGGTAAAAGAGGGGAAACTAGATGAGCTAAAACACCTCTTTAACAGCTCAATTAAACTGATAGACTTTTGTATAGAGTTTATCTCCCAAAAGTACGATCTAAAAGAGGCTTTACAAAAAGAAAGAGCATTAAAAGAGATCCTTGAGTACATCTCAAAACTCTCTCCTATCATCCAAGATGAGTATAAACCCTTCATCGCCCAAAAGTTATCGATCTCAGACAGGCATATCAAAATCACAGATCATCATCCTAGCCAAAGTGATGCAAGATCATTTGACAGCACAGAGGATATAGCTGAACTTTCAGTTATCAAGACTCTTCTTTCAAATTCAAATCTAATAGATAGACTTTTGGATATCATCTCAACTGAGATTTTCATCAGGCACAAAAAAGAGTTTGAGCTTCTGATAGGCAATGAAGTAGAACACCCTTTGCTTAGAGGTATCGATATCAGAGATGATCTACCTATATATGATGAAAAACAGCTAGAAAAGCAGATCATATATCTGCTTCGTCGCTACTACGAAGGTGAGCTAAATAAGCTTCGATTTAGAAAGGATCTTTCACTAGAGCAAAAGAGCTATTTCATCAGAAAGATTCGTGACATTATAAAAAGACTACAAAAAGGGGAGATGGTAAGTTATGAGAGCTTTGGCACTATTTAGCGGTGGACTTGATAGTATGATCTCTATCAAGCTACTCACAGATCAAGGGATCGATGTGACAGCACTTCATATCGATATAGGTTTTGGAGGAACGAAGGATAAAAAAGAGTTGCTTGAAAAAAGAGCCAAGATGGTCGGAGCAGACTTTGAGATCATCGACTCAAAAGAGCAATTCGTCCAAGAGATACTCTTTAATCCAAAGTACGGCTATGGAAAGCACTTCAACCCTTGCATCGACTGTCATGCAAACATGTTTAGGATAGCTCTTGGTTTGCTAGATCGCTTTGATGCCTCTTTTGTCATCACGGGCGAAGTGATAGGGCAAAGACCGATGAGCCAAAGAAGTGAAGCCATCAAAAATGTCACGAAACTTGCAGGTGACAAAGAGAGCTTGATCCTAAGACCCATGAGTGCGAAACTGATGGAGCCTACGACTCCTGAACTCAAAGGATGGGTAGATAGAGAGAGATTGCTAGGCATTGAGGGAAGAAGCAGAGAGACTCAACTTCGCCTCGCAAAAGAGTGGGGTTTTGAAGAGTATGAGAGTCCGGGTGGTGGATGTCTGCTAACAGAAGATGCGATGGCGACAAAGATCAAAGATATCCAAAAGCATGGAGAGTTCAAAGTAGAGGATATCGCCCTCTTAAAACACGGCAGACACTTAAGACTCCCAGATGGTGCGAAGCTGGTTGTGGGCAGAAACAAAGATGACAACGAAGAACTAGCCAAAATCACTCACCCATCTTATAGCTTCATCAAGTGTGATGGAGTAGCTGGTCCCTTGTCGCTCATCCAAAAAGATGCCTCAAAAGAAGACATCAACCTTGCCGCCAAGATAATCATCACCTACACTAAAACTCCAAAGGACGAAATCGGTGCAGTGATGCTCGAAGATCAAAGAATCGAAGCGACTCCGTTTGAGAGCAAGGATGAGATAAAGAGATATTTTGTTCTAAGCTAGAGAGTGTTATTATCTAAATAATTTAAGATTTTTTTTATAATCTTAAACACTTATAATTAAAGGAGTTTATATGATAAAATATGTACTAAGTGCATTGGCGATTAGCCTATTAATCGGATGTGGTGGAAGCAATGGAACACCAAAGAGTCATGGTGGTAATGG
>CAZYJF010000063.1:5571-7617 GCA_964647715.1 uncultured Sulfurospirillum sp.
ATATCGTAATAAACCTTGAAAAAACTAACGATGGTGCAAAGCTAGATATAGACAAGATCACACTAAATAGCGGTGAAGATTCACTAACAATCTCTCCACTACTTGCAGATATCTCATATAACTATGATGCAAATGAAGATTTAACCAAAGATGAAGTCTTTAAGCTAAAAACAGCCGCACTTCAAGGAAAATTTCAAGATTTTGATATAGATGGAACTCTAACAGTACCTTCATATGTTCAAAACAGCAGTCTAAAAGACCAAGAAGATAAAAACGAAGGATATATACCTTCTAGTTTGATGTTTAACGGTACAATCAAAGATACTAAAACAGAGAATGAATTTGCAGGTACACTAAATACAATCTGGCATGATGCTAAAGATTTTAACTTTTCTCAAGAGGACTCAAAACCAGATGCAACAATCTCTTTTGATGGAACACTAAAGAGAAAAAACACAGCTCAAATCAAGCTAAACCTTGGAGCCGACATCAAGAAAAATGAACTAATTCTTGGCTTTGAAAGTGGTGAACACAAGATAAATACAGTAAGCCATGTGAATGAACAAGGAGATGGAACTATCAAGATAACTACTCCAGATGGACTAGAAGCTACTATAAAGCTAGTAAATGGAGAGATAGACTACGATAATAGTTCTGATATCAAAGTAAATGGAAGAAAAGTTGGAGAACTTGTAGATAGAAAAGGTGTACCTGTGATAAAATACACAGATGGTACATTTGAATCGCTCATCTAAACTAAAAATATTGTCAACCATATTGGTTGGCATATTTGCCCCATCACTCAAAGCTGATGTAATAAGCTTTTTTGATCCACTTCCTTTAGAAAAAGATACTCTCTCAATCAAAACAGATTTTTTTATCGCAAACGATCCACTGCCATTATATGATCTGTTTCACGGCTGGAAAAAAGGCTACCACCCCAAAGATGGAAAAAACATAGCACTACTAGAGAGTAGAATAGACATCAATAAGGTGTATGATGATCTATGTATTGGTTACTTTTATCAGTACAACGCTTTTATCAAAACAACAAAAGACTTTACAACACTAGTCTATCTAACGAAAAATAAATTAAATCTACAAAAAGCAAAAAGATATAACTTAGATCTACAAATAAATGGCATCAAACAACAGGGCTTAAGCATCGCAAAGCTCATACACTTCAACAAAAACAGCTCAAATAAAATCGAACTTCTCTTAGGAGCATATCTCTCATATGCGACAGATATGCAAGAAGGATATATCAAAGGCGATGGCATATCAAATAGTAAAAAAGATTACAACATTTTAGCAAATTCATCATACTTTTACACACACAACTATCTCTACAAATTAAAAACCACTGATACAAACGGCTTTGGTTTTGGTACCAACATCTCTATCATCTACAAAAACATCGACTACAACTACAAAATCAAGCTCCTAGTAAATGATCTATTTGCCTCAATCTACTGGAAAGATCTTCCATACAGCAAGATATCAATAAAAACCAAAAATAAAAAATATGACAACAACGGATATCTAAAATACAACCCCTCGATCAATGGCCTAGAACTCTATAAAGATCACTGGCAACAACTAAAAACTAGTTACAAGTTTGAAACTCAAGTATCAACTAAGAAGATGAACTTCATCGCTGGACTTGATAGCAAATATGACGAACTATTCCCCTATCTAAAAATCCAAAGAGACTTCAGCCCAAACAACAGACTCTCACTCCTATACGAGACTAGGTTTAAGAGCTTTGGAATAGCCTACAAATACAAAGCATTTCAAGTAGGATTTACACTAGATAAGTTTTCAGATATGAGTGCAGTTGGATTGTTTAGTAACTTTTATTTTAAATTTTAAATTTTTAGTTATATAATACCCCTTTAAAAGAAAAAAAGGATAGAATTTGCTTACAGGGATCTTATCTATCATAGCAGCGATGGTTATCTTGATAGCTCCTATCTATATAGGACTTCACTTTAGCAAAAAGTCTGTACAAAAAAGAAGAGAACAAGAGCAAAAAAAGAAGAAATA
>CAZYJF010000064.1:0-7615 GCA_964647715.1 uncultured Sulfurospirillum sp.
TCCAAAAAGATCAGCAGATTTTTTTTTAAATGCAACACCATCAATGATGATTCTTCCCTTATCGATCCACCTTTGAGATTCTTTCATACTAAGATCAAAATTATCCATCAAAAATCTAAAAGCTTTTACTTTTCTTGTGATTTTAAACTTCTTTTTTTTATATGACAAATTTAATTCCTACATCAATATTTTAATACTTTTGCTTTGATACAATCTCTATATATATTGACTCATTGTAGCAAAAATATCAAAAGGTTTTAACTAAATGGTAGAAAGATACGCACGACCACAAATGTCAGAAAAATGGACCATGCAAGCAAAATATGACGCTTGGCTTCAGGTAGAAAAAGCAGCAGTCAAAGCATGGAATAAATTAGGCTTAGTACCAAAAGAAGATTGCGAACTGATCTTAAAAAATGCAAAATTCGACCTTGATAGAATTGATGAGATAGAGAGAGAAACAAAACACGATCTGATTGCATTTTTGACATCTGTAAGTGAAAGCTTGGGAGAAGAGAGTAGGTGGATGCACTACGGGATGACAAGCTCAGACTGTATCGATACAGCTGTCGCTCTACAGATGAGAGATAGTCTAAACTTAATCATCGAAGATGTAAAGGCTTTAAAAGAGGCTATCAAAAAAAGAGCAGATGAGCACAAATTTACTCTCATGGTAGGAAGAAGCCACGGAATTCATGGAGAACCTATCACATTTGGATTGGTACTAGCCATCTGGTATGATGAAATAGAAAGAAACCTACAAAATCTAAATCAAGCTATGGAGTTTATCTCAGTTGGTCAAATAAGTGGAGCTATGGGTAACTTTGCTCATGCACCCATAGAGCTAGAAGAGTTAGTTTGCAAAGAGCTAGACTTAAAACCTGCACCCGTATCAAACCAAGTCATTCAAAGAGACAGATATGCAAACTTGATGAATGCTTTGGCACTTCTTGCATCAAGCTGCGAAAAGATAGCAGTTGCTATAAGACACTATCAACGAACAGAAGTTTATGAAGCAGAGGAGTTCTTTAGCAAGGGTCAAAAGGGGAGTTCTGCAATGCCACACAAAAGAAATCCAGTATTGACTGAAAATGTAACGGGACTTTGTAGAATCATCAGAAGTTATGCTGTTCCAAGTATGGAAAATGTAGCCCTTTGGCATGAAAGAGATATATCTCACTCTAGTGTAGAGAGATTTACACTGCCTGATGGGTTCATAACGACAGACTTTATGCTAAACAGACTAACCGGTGTGATTGAGAAACTACTTGTCTATCCAGAAAATATGATGAAAAACTTGAACTTAACTGGTGGACTAGTTTTCTCTCAAAGAGTTTTACTAGAACTTCCTCTAAAAAATGTTTCCCGTGAAAATGCTTACAAGATAGTACAAAGAAATGCCATGAAAGTTTGGAATGATTTACAGCAGGGTAAACCGGCACTAAACGAAAAGGGTGAGAGTCTTTATCTGCAATATCTACTAGAAGATGAAGAGTTGAGAGAGAAGATGAGTGAAGAAGAGATTAGGGCGTGTTTTGATTATGACTATTACACAAAAAATGTTGACAATATCTTTAAAAGGGTTTTTAAATAATGACTAGCAAAATGATAACAGTAATAAAAAGAAGCGGAAGAATAGAGCCTTTAGATATAACAAAGATTCAAAAATATACTGGAGAGTCTGTAAAGGGGCTGGAAAATGTAAGTCAAAGTGAATTAGAACTTGATGCACACATACAGTTTAGAGACAAGATAACTACTGAAGAGATACAGCAGACTCTCATAAAGACAGCAGTAGATAAGATAGATGTTGATAGACCAGATTGGACATTTGTCGCTTCGAGACTATTTCTTTATGATCTTTACCACAAAGTTAGTAAATTTACAGGATACATCAAGCTAGAAGAGTATTTTGAAAGAGGCGAGAAAGAGGGCAGGATAGTAGCTGGGTTAAGAGATAAGTATGATCTTGAAGATTTGGATAATTACATAAAACCAGAAAGGGATATGCAGTTTACCTACCTAGGTATTCGAACACTATATGACAGATATCTCTTAAAAGATAAAAATAACAACCCTATTGAGTTACCACAACATATGTTCATGGCAATTGCAATGTTTCTAGCACAAAATGAATTCAACCGTCAAGATTGGGCAAAGAGATTTTATGATCTTATATCCAAATTTGAAGTGATGTTAGCAACCCCTACTCTATCAAATGCTAGAACACCAAGACATCAACTTAGCTCATGCTATATCGGAAGTACTCCTGACAATATAGAAGGGATATTTGATGGTTACAAAGAGATGGCACTACTTAGTAAATTTGGTGGTGGTATCGGATGGGATTGGTCTAGAGTAAGAGGAATAGGAAGTTCTATCGATGGACACAAAAATGCAGCTGGTGGTATAGTGCCATTTTTAAAGATCACAAATGATATAGCTATAGCAGTAGATCAGCTAGGAACTAGAAAAGGTGCAATAGCCGTATATCTTGAGCCTTGGCATATAGATATCATCGACTTTTTAGATCTAAAGAAAAACTCTGGAGAAGAAAGAAGAAGAGCACATGATCTCTTCCCTGCTCTTTGGATTAATGATCTCTTTATGAAAAGAGTGGCAGAAGATGCTAGATGGACACTTTTTGATCCACTAGAGACTCCTGATCTTACAGAACTACATGGGGAAGAGTTTGAAAAGAGATATCTTGAGTACGAGAACAATGAAGATATATCAAGAGAAGTCGTATCAGCAAAAGATCTTTGGAAGAAAGTGTTGCTAAGCTATTTTGAAACAGGAAATCCATTTCTTTGCTTCAAAGACAATGCAAACAAAGCAAACCCAAATCAACACGATGGAATGATAAGAAGTTCAAATCTTTGCACAGAAATATTCCAAAACACTCAACCAAATCACTATAAGATAAATGTGAAGTTTTTTGATGGAACAAATAAGCTATATGAAGAAGATGATGAGATCAGAGTTGATAGTGGAGTAGTCAAAAAAGCAAAAAAAATAACAGCCCTTGATACGATAGATGGCAAAGATATCTATATAGTTGAAAAAGAGAAAGTAAACGGGAAGACAGCCGTTTGTAACTTGGCAAGTATTAACCTTTCAAAGATCAATACAAATGAAGATATAGAAAGAATTATGCCAATAGCTATAAGAATGTTAGATAATGTCATTGATCTTAACTTCTACCCACTAGATAAAGTAAAAGAGACAAATCTTCAAACAAGAGCCATAGGACTTGGTGTCATGGGTGAAGCTCAAATGCTTGCCCTTAATAAGATTCACTGGGGAAGCCATGAACATTTCCACAAGATCGATGAGATCATGGAGGCAGTTAGCTACAATGCGATACTAGCTTCATCAAACTTAGCAATCGAAAAAGGAAAGTATGAAGAGTTTGAGGGATCAAACTGGAGTAAGGGAATATTTCCTATCGATGTAGCGAATGAAGAAGCGAAGAAGTTAGTAGATCGTGGTGGTTTGTTTGGATATGCATATGATTGGCAAAAGTTAAAAGAGAAAGTCAAAAAAGATGGTATGAGAAACGGCTATCTAATGGCAATCGCTCCAACAAGCTCAATCTCTATACTTGTAGGAACTACTCAAGCCATAGAACCAGTCTATAAGAGAAAGTGGTTTGAAGAGAACTTAAGTGGACTTATACCGGTAGTAGCTCCACAGTTAAATGCAGATACTTGGCAATACTATGTACCAGCATATGATCTAGATCAAAATATCCTAATCAAAGCAGCAGCTATCAGACAAAAATGGATAGATCAAGGACAAAGCTTAAATATATTTATGACACTAGACAAAGCAAGTGGTAAAGCTCTAAATGAGATATATATGAGAGCATGGAAGCTTGGATTAAAATCGACATACTACCTAAGAAGCCAGTCACCAGAAGAGAAAGAAGATGTCGCAGATAGATCGTTTGAGTGTTTAAGCTGTCAATAAACTTAAACACTTACAGACAATTTATTTAATATCCTTAATTTCAACTCATTTGAGTTAGAATTATCAAATAATTTTAAGGAGAGTACATGGGAGTAAAATCACTTACATTACTTGGACTTACAGTAAGTGGACTCTTTGTATATCTATGTATAGAATCAAAAAAAGATACTCTTTATGCAAAGATCAACAAAACTACTGATACAAAGATAGCTACACAAACACAAGCCGTTTCAAAACCACTACCTTTAGAAACTAAAAAAGTTGAAAAAGTAGTGATAAAAAAAGAACCAAAATTCACATACATCTCAACTGATGGCAAAAATCAGATAGCTGCAGTTTTCTCAAGCAATGAAAAAGATAGTGAAGCTATGCACTTGATAGATGCTATGTGTGGTAATGATGGTTGTCTAAAAGAGATCAAGTATTTTGATGATGTCAAAGAGTTTAAATATACAAAAGATGTCTTAGATCTTATAAACCAATCAGTAGAAGAAGGTATTGAAAATTTCAATTTCTCGCTTGAAAAAAAGAGCCTAACACTTGCAGGAACAGTTGATAAAAAAGAAGATATCGACAAAATGCTAGAACTTACAAAAGGCTTTGAGAGTGAAGATTATAAAATAATCAACAATCTAACACTAAAAGACTCTAAAATAAAAGCAAAACAAACAGAATCTCCAAAAATAGCTAAAAAAGAAGCTCCAGTTAAAGTCAAAGAGGAAGCTCCTAAAATAATCAAAGAGGAATCTCCAAAGATAGTCAAAGAGGATGCACCAAAAATAGTTAATGAAGTAAAAGAGGAACAAGCATTAGTAACAAAAGAGACGATAGAAAATCAAGCAAGAGTCAAGAAAGTTAAAGAAGAGAAGAGTACAAATACAGAAAAGATTACAAAAGTAAAAGAGAAAATCATAACTGAAGAAGCCGTACAAAGAACAATAAACAACGATATAGAAGTACCTGTTGAGAAAAAAATAGAAACAGGCACTCCGATAAATCTTCAAGCAAAACTTGAAGAACCAAAGATCATCAAAGAAGTAAAAACAAAAAAAGTTGAAAAAATTGTCCAGAAAAAAAGATCTAAGGTAGTAAAAAAAGAAGTTAAAACTATCAAAAAAGAGACAAAGAAAAAGAAAAAAATTACAAGTCATAAAAATATAAAAAGAAAAGTTCTCAACAATAGTCCAAAAAAGATAAAAGATGTAAGAGTTAATGATGAATTTTTTATAACAAAAGATGTCGATCCTTTTGAAGCATCCTACAGAATAACTGATATCTTGGCGATTGAACCAATCATCTTTGAAAATGGTGAGATATCAAATGAAAGTAAAATAACTCTAAGCAAGATAGCAACGATTATCAAAGAACTAAGAGGAATAAGAGTAAGTGTCATAGGATATACATCATCAGCAGAGGATAGCACTTATGCGAAGGTTGTGAGTCAAAAATATGCTGACAAAGTAAGAAACTTTCTGATATCCAAAGGTGTTGGAGCATGGATGATAAAGTCATTCGGCAGAGGGTATAGTGATAATTTAGATGATGGTTTAGAAAATAAAATAGAAATAGAGATAAAGGAAAAGTAATGAGTATGCAAGAATTGGTAATGAATATGCTGTTATGCCTGTTGGCAGCGTTGTTGATTGGATTTTTGTTTGGCTGGTTGATAACTAGAGCATCAGCGAAAAGAAAATATATCGCACAAATAGATGATCTAGAGGATCTTTTAAATCAAAAAGATTTAGAGATAGCATCTTTAAATCAAACAATTTCAGATCACCATGAGAAGAACAATAAAATAGTTCAAAAATTAAAATCTCATGAGAGTGAAACTGAAGAGTTAAAAGAGATAGTAAGCAGACAAAAAAATGATCTTTTAAGTGTAAAATCAGAGCTAGATATTAGAAAAAAAGAAGCATTAGAGGCTCAACGAGCACTACCTGCATATGAGAGTAAGATAGAAGAATTAAAGTCAGCTCTTGAGCAAAAAGATAGAAAAATTTCAGAGCTTGAAAAAGATTATCACTCTCTAAAAAATGAGATAGCTAATATGCAAACTGACAATGATAGTAGAGAAGATGAGATTAAAAATCTAAGAGAGTCAAAAGAGAAGTTATATATAAAACTTCAAGATTTTGAAAAGATCATAAATGAAAAAAATGCTCATCTACTTCAACTAGATACAAATACCAAGAAAATGCAAGAATTACTTACAAATAAAGAAAGAGAACTTAAAACTATCATAGAGAATAAATCACAACTTGAACATGAGTTAGAAAGGTCTAAGAGACTAATAAGTGGTGAAAATGAACAAGAAATCGAAGAGATAAACAAAAGAGCAAGAAGCTTAGAGTCTGATCTAATACTAAAAGAAAAAGAACTCAGCAGATACAAAGATATAGTATCAAAGCTAGAAGAGAAATTTAAAACACTAGAAAACTCTATGTCAAATAGGACTAAAAATAAAAACAATATTCACATAAACTATGAGACCGATGAAGAGTCTAAGATGTCAATAATGAGTGCTATAAAAAATCTCTTTAACAAGTAGTCATGAGAAGAGTAGTAGTATTATTATCATTTGCACTACTCTTTAGCTCATGTGAAGAGAAACGAAAACCAGTTATAAATAAAGCTTCAAATTTAAATATACCACTAAATTGCCTAAAGTTAAATCCATTAGAAAACAATAAAAGATTCATAGCTGTTTTAAAAAAACTCTATTCATTTAAAGATGAATGTACTCACCAATTAACAATAAATTACAAAAAAGATATCGTATGCAATAGTGGATATAATGCATCAGGAAAGTCTCTTGGCAAATTTCCAAGAAGTTACTTAAAACTAGAGGTTAGAAACGGTTTTGAGGTAGAATATAGCTATTATATTGATCTAAATGAAAATGTTGATGAGGATGAAATAAAAGAAGGTTTTTTGAGGTTAAAAAGTGATCTTCTAAAATAGACTAATTAAATAATTATTAAAAAATGCCGATGATTATATTAAGTATTATATATCAACTTAGGGCAATTTATGAAAAATATAAGTATCAAAACAAAACTACTGCTACTCTCACTTATACCAATTATGGCACTAGTAGGTTTTACAATAAACACTAGCAATGAAGCATTCAAATATGAAAAAAAACTAACAAATACAGAAAGTCTTGTAAATTTTAGCAAAAAGATCAGTTTACTAATTCATGAAACACAAAAAGAAAGAGGTGCAAGTGCTGGTTTTATAGGAAGTGGTGGTAAAAAATTTAATCAAATAATAGAACTTCAAAGAAAAGAGACAGATAAAAGGATAGAAGAATTTAAAAGTTTTGTTTCAAAATTTGATTTTAGTCAATATAGAAAATTAAAACAAAATGTAAAAGAGATAAATAACTATTTTGCACATCTTCAATCAAAACGAGATGCCGTATCAAATCTTTCGATCTCACTAAAAGATACAGTATCTTACTATACTACGATAAATAATTTGCTTCTTAACACAGTGTCACAAGTATCAAAAAAATCACCTTCAAATGAAATTACAAAGATGTTAGCAGGCTATACAAACTTCTTAAAAGCAAAGGAGAGAGCAGGTATAGAAAGGGCAGTATTATCAGCAACATTTTCGATGGATAAATTTCCAAAAG